>DASYSI010000410.1:0-6505 GCA_036003485.1 Burkholderiales bacterium
GGTTTCGGGGCACGCATCGATCTGCCAATTGAAAGTGCCTACGGTTGCCATCGTGTGCCAGCTTTTGCCGCCGTCGGGCGAATTTAACAGCACCATGTCGCGCGGCGATTTATCACGATATAGGGCATAGATTCCCGAATCGGTGGATAGCAGAGAATTCCAGCAGCATTCGCAGGTTTGAGCGTCGAGCGTCGTGCTCGGCGTCCAGGTTTTTTCGCCGTCAGTCGAGCGCGCATAGCGCAGCCCCTGATTTTTGTCGCGGCTGTCGAGCCACACGATGTGAAAGCTGCCGCGGTTGGCGATAATTTCGGCAAACGATTGGCCCGCAGTCGAGCCGTCGCCCGCCGGATTCGCTCCCGCCCGCCAGGTTTTGCCGCCGTCGCTCGAGCGCGCAGTCGCAAGTGGTCCGCTGCCGCCCCAGCCCGAGCCGCGCGTCATCCATACCGCGACTACGCGCTTGCCGGACGCGGCGACCTGATAGTCGTTTCCCCTTCTGCCTCCATACGAAGCGGCCATCCCCTGATCGACGCGAACCGGTATCGACCATGTCGTGCCGGAATCGTCAGAGCGCCGGTAGATTACGGCGGGCGCCGCTTCGTTGGTGCCGTTTTCGCCGGTAAGCAGATGCAGCGTGTCGCCGTCGCGATAAACGTCGAGGCTGACCACACCCTGCATGGTTGTCTGCGGCGGATGGCCTGCGTGCGCGTGATCGGCCCCGCTTACGTCCAACGCCGCGGCCGCCGCAAAAGCGCAAAGTACAACCCACGCCCCGCGCGACAACGCCCACCATCCCGATGCGCCTGCATTATTCATTTGATCTTGTCACCGTTTCATGAATCGTTTGCTAAATGGCCGCGATTACAGCGCGAATTTGAGTTCGGCTACAAAGGTGCGCTGCGGAAAGGGGTGGAACAGGAAGTATTTGCGGTTATTCAGGTTGTCGACTCCCAAAGCCGCGCTCCATTGTTTATCGAACTGGTAGCGCAAGCGCGCATCCACGACGAGATAGCTGTCAAAACCTCCGAACGTATGGGTGATCGGGTCGGAGTTGTCGATCGTGGTCCATACGCGGTCGCTGTAACGCGCGCCGAGGGTGCCCGATAAGCGCGCGTCATAGCGATACGTCGCGAGTGCGGTCAACTTAAGCCTCGGAATGTTGGGCGTGTATTTGCCCGTCACGTCGGTCAGAACGCCCGCGACATTCCTGAAGCCGGGGTCAGAAAGGATTTTAGAATCCACCCAAGTCACGCTGCCCGAAAGATCGAGGCCGCGGATCGGCGCGTCGCTCTTTTCGGCCACGAGCTCGATACCCTGTGAGCGTACCCGGTCGATGTTCTGAATCGATGCGCCGATCGTGTTGGTGCCGGGGATTATCGAGTTCTGCGAGATCAGAGCATCGGCGAGACTCTCCTGGAACAAGGAAACGCGCACCCTGCCCTTGTCGATCACACGCTCGAGCGCGAGCTCGCCGGAATATGCCCGCTCCGGCCTCAAGTCCGGATTGGGCGTGAAGACGACCCCCGCGACCGTAATCGCCTGGTAGAGCTCCGAGACTGTCGGAAACCGGTACGCCGTGCCATACGACGCGGTCAGCTTCCAATCGTTGTTCGGTTCCCACGCGAGCGAGGCCTTGGGCGAAAACTTCGACGAAGTGATCGTGGGCTGGCTCACGCTCGAGCCCGCCGGCACCGCGGCTGACGGCGCGACGAAATTGAACCCGTCGAACGCGCGCCAGGATTCCGCGCGCGCACCGAGTGTCAGCTTGAATTGCGGCGCAAAGCGCCATGCGTCCTGGATCCAGAGCGCATTAGTGCCCGTCTTGCCCAAGGAGTTGGCGGTGATTGCTCCATTCGACCCACCGATCCAGTCGGCGGCGGCAAAAGTGGGGTTCACCAGATTGTAGCGGTCGGCGTGCACGCCAAAGCTCACCTGGTGCGCGCCCTTGGGCCCCTGCGGACGCCAGAAACCCTTGAGATCGAGCGTCGACCATCCTGTACCACTCATCGAAAGTATCGATCCGGCGCCGCCGCCCGCCGCCGCCGGCAATGCCGTGCCGGGAAAGCGGAAGGTATCGAGCCCGAAGCGAACATCGCTGACCACGGCCTCCCAGTCCCATTCACGCTGCATGTTCGACTTCAGCGACAGGCTATGTGCCGTATGTTCCTGCGCCAGGTTGTAAAAACCGCTGGTACTCGAGAAGGATGTTGCCCCAATGTTGGTAAAGTTGAAGCCGCCGATATTCAGGCTCGCACCCGAGAACACCGGATTGCCCGCCGCGTCGCGCAGATAGGTATCGACCTTCGATTTCGCATCGTTCTGGAAAAATCCGAGTGTGTAAGCGCCGCGCCATTCGGGTGTGAAGTCGTACGCGACCTTGGCCTTGAAAGTGTCCTGATTCTTGGTCTCCAGGCCGCCCGAGCCGATGACTGCGATCGGCTGGCCCAACTTGTTCACGTCCATGAAGGCGCCGGTGGTGGGTGTTCCCGCGGCACTGGGGGCGGCAGGACGCAGCGCCGTGATGATGGTGATGGGCTGAGTCTGGCTGTGGAGGTGGTTCGCGCTGAGCCACCACGACAGATCCCCTGTGCGATTGCCGAGAATGACGCTGGCCTGTTCGGAGCGGTAGGTACTGCTCGTGCCGTAAAGGCTGTAGTCCTGTACGGCGCCCTGGGCTTTCGCTCCCGCCTCGAACTTCTGCGGCATGCGAGTGATGATCTCCACGACCGCACCCATCGAGTTTCCCGGGTATGCGGCCGAGAATGGCCCGTACATCACTTCGATGCGCTCGATCTCCTCCGGCGCGACCAATGCCCAGCGCGGCGACGCGCCGGAGTTGTTGTTGCCGATCAGCGTCGAGAGCAGGACGCCGTCGGCGTAGATCAGGCTGCGCGCGCTTTGTCCAAGGCCGGAGGTTCGCGTCGCGAGCGGCGACTGCTGATCGCCGAAGTTGCGCTTGCGCACGATCAGGCTCGGCAGGTACTTGAGCGCGTCCTCGGTATTCATCACGTTGATGGTCTCGGCCATCTGTTCCGCGGTGACGCTTTCGGTGGTCGCAGGCAACTGATATTTTTGCGCGACCGAGGGCGCGGCCTTTATCGTAATTTCGGGCAGCGAAGTCTCCTTCGCGGAATCCTGCCCCCATGCCTGCGTCGCGGCTAATGCGAGCAGAGCTGCCGCGAAGTTTGGATTGATACGCAAACCGCGCGCATCGTATGATGCGAGTGTATTGCACAAAGTAAGCATTAAGAGCCGCCTCATTCACTTGAACGGCTTGCGCCGTGAAAGTCGGCGTGCAACCTCGCGAACGAGGTCGACGCCCGATCACTTCAGATCAGATGAGACGGTGGACCGCGGGGATGCGAGGAAGGATATGCAAAAAAAGCCCCAGTGGGCGTTCGGGAAGGAACTGAACTAAGCTCTGACAACTGCGGCTGGTACACCACGCGGAGTGGCGGGGTCAGCCCCGGCGTTTGGTCGCTGCCTCCCAGACAAAACGGGCAGTGCGGAACCGTACTTGTGACGGGAGCTTGATGCGGCAGCGGTGTACCGCCGTCTGCGGCGGCGGCAGATTGCGCACCGTTGACCGAACAAACGATCGCGAAGATCTCTTTCGGCCCGGCATTGGCCAGCAAGGGCCATAACGCATTGAGCGTCATACCGAGAAATGCGAGCCATAAGGCGAATCTGCGGTTCATGTGCCAGCATGGTCAGTTCGAGCGCATCCAATATAGCACGACTTAGAGCACGATAATCGTTAGGCGGTTGCTTTCCCGGTTGCGGACTAAGACCAATGCGGAAAGAACGCTGGCGCCTTGTTGCGGAGATAATCGGCATTCATAACTTGACGCGATTCAGCCGCGACGCGTTGGTGACCACGGAGACCGAGCTTAGCGCCATCGCTGCGCCGGCGATGATCGGTGACAACAGCAAGCCGAACGCCGGATAAAGCACGCCGGCGGCGATCGGGATGCCAAGTGCGTTGTAGCCAAATGCGAAGGCGAGGTTCTGGCGGATATTGAGCATCGTCGCGCGCGACAACGCCGCCGCGCGCGCGATGCCGCGCAAATCTCCCTTCACCAGTGTGACACCGGCGCTCTCCATCGCGACGTCGGTGCCGGTGCCCATCGCAATACCGACATCGGCCTGCGCCAGTGCCGGCGCGTCGTTGATGCCGTCACCCGCCATCGCGACCTTGCGGCCCTCGGCCTGCAAACGCTTGACATGCCCGGCCTTGTCCTCCGGCAGTACTTCGGCGATTGCTTCGTCGATGCCGAGTTGACGGGCGACTGCGTCGGCCGTGCGCTGCGAATCGCCGGTCAGCATCACGATGCGCACACCCGAGCGCTTGAGTGTCGCAATGGCTTCCTGAGTGCTATCCTTGATCGGGTCTGCCACCGCCGCGATCCCCGCCGCAATCCCGTTCACCGCGAAAAACACGACTGTCTTTGCTTCCACGCGCCAGGCTTCGGCGCGGCCCTCCCACCGCTGCGTATCGACGCCGCGTTGGGCAAGAAACCCGCGGCTGCCCACGAGCACGCGCTTGCCATCGATTTCGGCTTGCACGCCAAGGCCGTTGATCGCGTCGAACGCTGCGGCCGTTCGCGGCACGATCCCGCGCGCGTTGGCTCCCGAAACAATCGCAAGCGCGATCGGATGTTCTGAAAGCTGCTCCACGCTCGCCACTAGCGCCAGCGCTTCATTTTCCGGAATACCCTCGCAGATAAAACCCGTCAGCGCGGGATGGCCCAGCGTCAGCGTGCCGGTTTTGTCCACCACCACCGTGTCGATGTCACGCATGCGCTCGATCGCTTCCGCGTTGCGGAACAGGATGCCTGAGCGCGCACCTTGTCCCATCGCCACCGTCATCGAGATCGGTGTCGCCAGTCCGACCGCGCAGGGACAAGCGATGATCAAGACCGCAACCGCATTGAGAAATGCGTAGGCAAGTTTCGGCTCCGGGCCGAAAAACCACCACGCGACTGCCGTTACGACGGCGATGATCACGACGACCTCGACGAAGTACGCTGCGATAATATCGGCGAGCCGCTGGATCGGCGCGCGCGTGCGTTGTGCCTCGCCCACCATGTGAATGATGCGCGCGAGCAATGTGTCCGCGCCGACGCGCTCGGCGCGGATCACAAGCGAACCATTGCCGTTCACCGTTGCTGCGGTGACCTTGTTTCCTTTCGCCTTCGCCGCTGGCGTGGGCTCGCCGGTGAGCATCGACTCGTCGACCCGGCTCGTGCCTTCAAGTACCGTGCCATCGACGGGTATTTTCTCGCCCGGTTTCACGCGCAGACGATTGCCGACCAGCACCGACTCGAGCGCGACCTGTTCCTCGCTGCCGTCGTCGCGCACTCGCCAGGCGAGGTTGGGCGCAAGCCGCAGCAATTCCTGGATCGCGCGATTGGTCTGGCCCATTGCTCGCATTTGCAGCACGTCGCCGAGAATGACCAGCGTCACGATCACCGCAGCGGCCTCGAAATAGGTACCCACTGATCCGTCGTGCTCGCGAAACACTTCGGGAAAGATCCCCGGGATAAACACCGCAACAAGGCTGAACAGATACGCGAGGCCGACGCCGAGCCCGATCAGCGTGTACATGTTGAGATTCCAGTGACGCAGCGACAGCCAGAACTTGTGCAGGATCGGCCAACCCACCCACAGCACGACTGGTGTGCCGAGCACGAACTCGATCCAGCCGCGCGTCTTCGGCATGAGGCCGAACGGCTCGCGGATGCCGACCATCGGCGACATGGCGAGCACGACAAGTGGGATCGACAGCGCGACGCCGACCCAAAGGCGGCGGGTGAGATCCCGCAGTTCCGTGTCATCTTGCTGCGTTCCGGCAACAGGCACCAGCGCCATTCCGCATTTGGGGCAGTTGCCGGGCTGCGGGCTGCGAACCTCCGGATGCATTGGGCACGTATATTCCGCTGAACGCGATGGAACCGATTCCAGTATCGGCACAAGCGCCATGCCGCACTTCGGACAACTGCCCGGTGCATCGCGCACGATCTCGGGGTGCATCGGGCACGTGTAGCGAAGGCCGCTCGGCCCCGCGCCTTTGAGCGCGCCTGAAGCAGTAGCGTGTTGATGCGAATGATCCATGCTCGTTTGCCTTCCTAATTTACGCGCAGGCTAGCGCAGACTGATTTCACGATTATAAGAGCGGCGGAGGGGACACCACATGCATCCTATCAGTCACGCGAGTTGCTTTGCGTATGGGGAAGGCATCAAAAAAAAGGGCACGCCGTAACGGCGCGCCCTGTCCGCTTCACTGCTCCCGCTATTGCGTTTGGCTTTGACTTTCGCCTATACGCATCAGCTTCGCTCAATCACTCGCCGCCGTGATCTTTCCCCAAGCCGATCTGCAACGCCTTGCCGTGCAGCTCCAGAATATCCAGCCCGGAGCCGTTACGGTCAGTCGCGTAGATAAACCCACGATTGTCGACTTCGAGGTTATTCGTCATGTAGCCGTCGGGTGTGGTATTGGCGTTGGCTT
>DASYSI010000411.1:0-5437 GCA_036003485.1 Burkholderiales bacterium
TGAAGTCGATTCGAGCTGGCGCTCGACATCGTCGGCGATTTCGGGCTCGGCCTTGAGCCCGTCCCACATAAGGTCGATTTTATTGAGGACCGCGATGCGGCGGGTGCCGGCCGCCTGCACGTATTTCTGCCAGACCTCGAGGTCGGACCTGGTGACGCCGGTATCCATTGCCAGCAGAAATACGATGGCATGCGCATTCGGTATCATCGACAGCGTGAGCTCGGGCTCGGTGCCCAGCGCGTTGAGTCCCGGCGTATCGAGCACGACCAGGCCGCATTTCAGCAGCGGGTGCGGATAGTTGATCAACGCGTGGCGCCATGCCGGGATTTGGACGCGGTCACCGTCCTTGATCACGACCGTCTTCATCGTCAGATTGATTTGATCCCACAGCCCGAGCGATTTTGCTTCTTCGATGCTGACGGTCTTGACCTCGACGAGATTTTGCATCGCCTGCACCATCTCGGCACGCGATTCGATGTTGAGCCGGATCTTGATCCATTCGACCGGCTGGCTCTTCAACGCGCTTACACTTTCCTGGCGCTTGCGTGTTTCAATCGGCAACAGCCGCAGGTACGGCTCCTCGGCCGCGTCGTGAAAGATTTCGGTCGGGCACATGGTAGTGCGGCCGACATTGGACGGCAGCAGGCGCTGCTTGAAATCGGAAAAGAACATCGCGTTAATGAGCTCGGTTTTGCCGCGCGAAAATTCGGCAAGAAACGCGAGTGTGATCCGATCGTTGTGAAGACTCTCGATCAGATCGTAAATGCGCAGAGATTGCTGGATGTCGGCGTAGCCATTGGTATCGAGCCACGACTTGTAGGATTCGATGCCGGCGCTCATTTGATCGCGCCAGTTCTGGTAGTGAGAAACTTCTTTTTCGAGTTGGCTCGTCATGTCTGGTTGAACGCGGCAAACGCATAAGCCGTGCCGCAACGGCTGGGCCGGAATTCCAAATCTTATCCGACAGTTATGCCCGTAGCATCATACCGCGGTTCGTCTGAAGCGCAAACCGGGCGCAACCCCTGGCAAGCGCGCCGCTGCCGGAGCACTAGCTTGAAACGGGCGTTACTTCCGGGCTCGCGGCTGGTGCGGGCCTGTTCGGCGTGGTCAACGCAAGATCGGCGCGTAACCGGTCGAGCTGGTCGCCTTGTTTCTTGAGCGAGATGCGCTGCTGGTCGAACTGCTTCAAGCGTTCCTGCACTGTGGTCAGATTGTTTTTCAGATTGCGCAGACTCTCAACGCGCTTCAGCATCAGATTCTGCCGTTCCATGATCTGGACGTTGAGCGGCCCGAGGGCGCCGCGCAGCCAGTGCTCAGTGTCGAGCCGGGTCAGTTCGAACTGCTGGCGTGCTTCCTCGACCAGGCCGTTGTAGAACTTCTTCACCATGAAGTCGCGGTACGTGGCGATATTGAGCGGGTCGTGACAGAACCGGCTCGCATTTTCCTGCAGGTCATGCATCGCTTCGAGATGCTTTGCGAGCGTGAGAGCCGGCGGGCTCAATTTGGCGAGCCCGAAGTTCTCATGAAAATTCTGGTAGATCCCTTCGACCGTTTCCTTGAGCTTGGTCGCATAGTTGAGGATTTTCTCGACCTGCTCGCCGAAGTAGCCGAACAGACCCTGCATGTTTTTCCACATGCCTGAGGTGGTCCAGGCGCCCGAGATAAATTCCCGGTCATGACTCAGGATCTCCTCGATGCGGTCATCATGCAGGGCGGCGAGCAGCTCCTGGCCGCGGGCCATCAGATTGGCATAGGTAACGTTGAAGGCGGCGACGCTTCTTTGGTAAGTTTTGCGCTGGGTTTCGAGCCTCGTCAGCATGTCGAGCGCCACGCTGCGGCTCTTGCCCGAGGTCGAGGTCAGGTCCTGCATTTCCTTGATAGTCGCGATGAAGCGCGCAGCGACTGCCTGCCGCGCCGATTGCACCAGCGGCCCGATCTCCTTCGCCACCGACGAGAGCAGCAGCGCTTGTCGTTCAGGCACCAGTCGCTCGGCGTGCAATATTTCCAGTTGCTCGATGCCTGCCGTGAGCTCTGACGGTTCGTTGTGCGCGAGCCGCTCGACGACCGCCTGCTTGATGGGAATCTGGAATACGTTGGATGCGGGTATATCGAATGCCTGCGTGACGCGCTCGGCGGCGGCCGCATCAGCACCGGCGCCGGTGTCGAGCACGACGAATTTGATAGCCCGTGAGTTTTGCGCGTATTGTTTCCATACATTCTGCACGGTTGGCGTCAACTCTTTTCCAAGCACTATGAGCAGTGATTGGGCATTGGCAGCCATGCGCAAGGCGATCTCGGGTTCCGCAGAAAGCATTTGCAAGGCCGGGGTGTAGAAGACGATCACGCCGCTTTTCAGCATCGGGTGCGGAAGATTGATCAGCGCATAGCGCCATGCTGGTATGGATACCGCGTCGCCGCTGCGCTCGACATTCGTCAGGTTGAGCGATTTAGCCTCGTCGATGCCGACGGTAAGCGGCTCGCTCAGGCTGCGCATAGTATCGGCTATCGATTCGGGTGAGTCGGCGTTAAGCCGCATGGTGATCCATTCGATTGGGCTGCGGCGCAAGGAGGCGATGCTTTCCTGCCGCTTACGCGTGTCAATCGGCAGCACGCGCACGAACGGCGCCTCGGCCGGATCGTGGAAAATCTCGGTCGGGCACAGGAATTCGCAGCCGGCCCCGATCGGCAACAATCCACCGGGGAGGTCGGAGAACAGTAAAGCGTTGATCAAGCCGATCTTGTCTTCCGCCGATTCTCCCAGGAAAGCGAGCCGGATACGATCATTGCGCAGTCCCTCGACCAAATCGTAAATGCGCAACGTCTGCTCGATGTCGGCATGGCCGTACGTGTCTTGCCAGGCTCGGAACTCGTCGGTTGCCGTGACCAGCTTAGTGCGCCAATCGGTGAACTGGGCTATACGTCGTTCGAGCTGGCTAGCCATATGAATTCAGGCGGAGGCTCCGCGTTATGCTTAATTTAGAGATTCTACGCTCACAGCCAAGGGAATGCCTGATAGGTCCGATTTCTTGCCGAATGCTGAAGACGAGCTTAATGCGGTCAGAGCAGTCGACTTGCCAGGGCTTCGAGCCATGCGAGCGGTACAATGAGAAGCAGCTGGCAAATAATCAATACGAACAACGGTGAAAGATCGACATTTGCAACTCGCGGCACGAGCTTTTGAAACGGACGCAGGAAGGGTCGCGTGAAGTTCATCAAAGGCGGCGCCAGCGGGTTATAAGGATTGACCCAACTCAGTATCGCCTGCATCACGACGGCGACCATCACGATGTAAATAGAAAGCTTTGCGATCTCGATTGCGGCGAGGGCACCCAGCGCGACCAGCGCGATGCCGACCGCTGGTCCGAACTCGTAGCCTTTGATCCGGAGCACCAGCCAGATTTGCACCGCTGCGCTCAGCCATGCCAGTGTGAGCGTCGCCAGATCGATGCCCCATAATCCCGGAATTACCCGCCGCGCCGGACGCACGGCAAAATCGGTGACTACGGCCAGAAATTCGGACAGCTGGTTGCGTGCGGGTGCGCGCAGGATTTGCAGCACGAAACGCAGAAGCAGCGCGAGCGTAAACAGTCCGCCGATGGTTGTAATCAGAAAAATCGCTGCTTGTGCAAACACGAATCAGTCCTTGCCCAGTTCGGTACCAAGCTCGCGGCTGCGCTCGTTGGCAGCTTTAATGGCTTTGATGATCGCTTCTTTGACGTGATTCTGCGACATGCTTTTGAGCGCCGCTTCCGTCGTGCCGCCTTGCGAGGTGACGCGTTTGCGCAGGATTATTACATCATCGTGCTCGTGCGCCGCCAGTTTCGCCGCCCCCGCGAAGGTCTCGATCGCGAGTATATTGGCTGTAGCGTCGCTCAGGCCGAGCTCCTTGGCGGCATCGCGCAATGCTTCGATGAAATAGAACACATACGCAGGTCCGCTGCCGGATACCGCGGTTACCGCATCGAGCAGGTTTTCGTTTTCTATCCAGACGACTTTGCCGACGGCCTGCAAGACTTCTTCGGCTGCATCACGCTCATCGCGCGTAACCGCGGGCGCCGCGTACGCTGCGCTAATACCGGCGCCGATGAGCGCGGGTGTGTTGGGCATGCAGCGAATAATGCGTTCGTAGCCGCCTAGCCAGCGCGACACGTCGGCAATCCTGATTCCGGCCGCGATGCTGAGAACCAATTGACGGTTGAGTTTCGGTATTAACGACTTGAGCGCAATCCGCATTTGCTGAGGCTTGACCGCCAGAACAACAATATCACCAACGCGCGGCAGCTCATCGGCGCTCGCGAACGAACTTATACCAAAACGCTGCGCTAGTTTTTCGCGCACCTCAGGAATAACTTCTATTGCGCATAGACGCTTGGCGTCAAAATCCCGGTGTATAAGGCCGCCTATAATGGCGCCCGCCATGTTGCCGCCGCCGATAAAAGTAATGTTGATCTTCTTCATAATGAATCCGTGGTCGCAGGCGCAAATGTGCAGGTGCCTGTCATTCTAGGTGTTTCACTGTGGCACTGCGTTTTCTGTTGCCGGAACTTTTTTTTGTCGCGCGCCGAAAATTGCTGTGCCCACCCGCACCAAAGTCGCGCCTTCGGCGATTGCCGCCTCGAGATCGTCCGACATCCCCATCGACAACGTGTCGAGCGCGATTCCGGCGGCCACAAGGTCGTTCTTCAGCTCTCGCAGCTGCGCGAAATAGTGGCGCTGTTGCACCGAATCGCCGCTCGCGGGCGGGATCGCCATCAGGCCGCGCAGCGTGAGGCGCGGCAATACGGTCACAGCGCGTGCGAGCGCGAGCGCGTGTACGGGGGCAACGCCGCTTTTGGTGGATTCGCCGCCGATTCGAACCTGGATGCATACCTGCAGCGGCGCGACGTCGGCCGGGCGCGCAGCCGACAGGCGTTGCGCGATTTTAAGGCGGTCAACGCTGTGTATCCAGGAAAAATGCTCCGCGATCGTACGCGCCTTGTTGCTCTGAATCGGGCCAATAAAATGCCATTCCAGCTCCAATTCCGATAGAGCAGCGATCTTTTCGATCGCTTCCTGCGTATAGTTCTCGCCGAATGCGCACTGGCCGCATGCATGCGCGGCCGCAATGGCCTCAACCGGGAATGTCTTGCTGACCGCTACTAGCGCGATATCATCGGAACGGCCGCATGCTTTGGCGGCGTTTGCGATGCGCAATTTCACGGCTTGCAAGTTAGCGCAGATTGAGTCCATAATTTCGTGGAAATTGAGGGATTTAGTCGTCTTATTTCATGCGGCACTGGATCCCCGGTGCTGCTCACAAGCGTTTCTCGAAACAGGGGAAATTATAATGGACATCTCCGAACTGCTCGCATTTGTCGTCAAGAACAAGGCTTCAGACCTTCATCTCTCGTCGGGTCTGCCGCCGATGATTCGCGTTCACGGCGACGTGCGGCGCATC
>DASYSI010000412.1:0-5954 GCA_036003485.1 Burkholderiales bacterium
AGCCTCGCCGTGGGAGAAAGAAGACGCGCAGCACGAAGGCATTCCTATTCTCAATTTTTTGGTGCCGCTGGAATTCAGGCACCAGAACGGCAAGCTTACCGGCGTCATGTTTCAAAAAGTCAAAGCCGCATACGATGCCAAGGGCCATCGCCAGCTGGTACCCACCGGTGAGCCGGACGTGCTCATGGAATGCGACGATGTACTGGTGGCGGTCGGGCAGGAAAATGCGTTTCCATGGATCGAGCGCGACATCGGCCTCGAATTCGACAGGTGGGGAATGCCGGTCGTCGACAAGGTCACGATGCAGTCGAGCATTCCCAATGTGTTCTTCGGCGGCGATTCCGCATTCGGACCGAAGAACATCATATGGGCCGTCGCGCACGGCCACGAAGCGGCAATTTCGATCGACAAGCTGTGCCATGGCGAAAATATAAAAGAGCGACCCGCGCCGATGGTGAAATTCAGCTCGCAAAAGATGGGCATCCATGAATGGAGCTACGACAACGCGATCTCGAACGATCAGCGTTTCAAAGTGCCGCTCAAGGACCAGAAGATTGCATTGAGGAACATTAAAGTCGAAGTTGAACTGGGATTCGATCCGAAGCTCGCGCTGGCCGAAGCGGAACGCTGCCTGAACTGCGACGCGCAGACGGTGTTCTCGCCCAAGCTATGCATCGAGTGCGACGCTTGCGTCGACATCTGCCCGATGGACTGCATCACGTTCACCGCGGACGGCGACGAGCAGGATCTGCGCAAGCGGCTGAACGCGCCGGCGCTCAATCTGACGCAAGATATTTACGTTTCGAATGGACTCAAGACGGCGCGCATCATGGCGAAGGACGAGGATGTATGCCTGCATTGCGGGTTGTGCGCCGAGCGCTGCCCGACCGGCGCGTGGGACATGCAGAAATTTCTGATCGACATGACGCATGCCGGCCCGGGGTGCCGCAATACGCCGCAACGCAAGGCCGCGTGAGGACGCGATGAAAAAAATAGAATCCACGAATGATTTCGTAGTCAAATTCGCCAACGTCAACGGCTCGGGCTCGGCCTCGGCCAACGAGCTGTTCGCCCGTTCGATCCTGCGCATGGGGGTGCCCGTTGCTCCGCGCAACATTTTCCCGTCCAACATTCAGGGCCTGCCGACTTGGTACGAAGTGCGCGTGACCGAAAACGGCTATCAAGGGCGGCGCGGCGGCGTCGATCTGATGGTTGCGATGAATCCGCAAACGTGGGACGCAGACGTTAAAGAAATCGAGTCCGGCGGCTATATCTTCTACGACAACACGAAGCCGTTGCCGAAATCGAAGTTCCGCGACGACATCAACGTGATCGGCATGCCGCTGACCGGAATCTGCAACGAGACTTATAGTGATCCGCGCCAGCGGCAGTTATTCAAGAACATAGTCTATGTCGGCGCGCTGTCGGCGCTGCTCGACATCGATCCGCACGAGATCGAACGCCTGTTCTCCGAGCAATACAAAGGCAAGGAAGCACTGTTGCAATCCAACGTAAAAGCGCTGCGGCTCGGACGCGACTATGCAAAAGAGCATTTGGACTGCCCGCTCGGACTGCGCGTGAAGCGCGCCAACGGCGTCGGGAACAAGATATTCATCGAGGGCAACAGCGCGGCCGCGCTCGGCGCGGTCTACGGCGGCGCCACGGTGTGCGCGTGGTATCCAATCACGCCGTCGTCATCGCTCGCCGAAGCGTTTATCAAGCACTGTCAGAAATACCGCGTCGATCCCGCGACCGGCGAGAACCGGTTTGCGATCGTGCAGGCCGAGGATGAGCTCGCCTCGATTGGAATCGTGATTGGCGCGAGCTGGAACGGCGCGCGCGCCTTCACCTGCACCTCGGGTCCCGGCATTTCATTGATGACGGAATTCATCGGGCTCGCCTACTTTGCGGAAATTCCGGCGGTGATCATCGACGTGCAGCGCGGCGGGCCGTCGACCGGCATGCCGACACGCACCCAGCAGTCGGACCTGCTCGCATGCGCTTACGCTTCGCACGGCGATACCAAGCATGTGCTTTTGTTTCCGGAGGACCCGACCGAATGCTTCGAGTTTTCCGCCAAGGCATTCGAACTGGCCGATCGCCTGCAAACGCCGATATTTGTGATGACCGATCTCGACATCGGCATGAACACGCGCCTGTGCGAGCCGCTCAAATGGGATGACACGCAGGTTTACGACCGCGGCAAGGTGATGACCTACGAAGAGCTCGAGGCCGGCAAGGATTTCGGCCGCTACCTCGACGTCGACGGCGACGGCATCGCGTACCGCACGTATCCGGGAACCCATCCTGCCCGCGGCGGCTACTTCACGCGCGGCACAACCAAGGACCGCTACGCGCGTTACAGCGAGACGGGCCCAGACTACGTCGATAATGTACAGCGGCTGCTGCGCAAGTTCGAAACCGCCAAGAAGCTCGTGCCTGCGCCGCTCCTGTATCCGGCGGAAAAACCGGCGCGCTTCGGCGCGATTTTCTATGGCTCGACCAGCGCGGCGATGCAGGAAGCGCTCGATGTGCTCGCCGAGCGCGGCGTCCACGTCAACGCACTGCGCGTACGCGGCTTTCCGTTCCAGGACGAGATCGCCGACTTTGTCGCATCGCATCCATGGGTGTTCGTGGTCGAGCAAAATCGCGATGCTCAGCTGAAGACGCTGCTGGTCATCGAAGGCAAGATAAACCCGACGCGGCTCCTATCGGTGCTGCACTATGACGGCACGCCAATCACCGCGCGCTTCATTGTCGAGCAGATTTCGCAGCACGCTGCCGCGCGCACCGTGGTACCGCTCAAGCGCGTGGTATCGTGAGCGTGAGAATAAAGATTGAGACAAACCTATGACTTATTTAGCCAAGCCCAGGCTGCATCATCCCGACCTGCCGAAGAACAAAGTCGGCTACACCCGCCGCGACTACGAAGGCAAAATTTCGACGCTGTGCGCGGGCTGCGGCCACGACTCGATTTCAGCCGCAATCATCCAGGCATGCTGGGAGATGGAGATTCAGCCGCATAAGGTGGCGAAGCTGTCCGGTATCGGCTGCAGTTCGAAGACGCCCGACTATTTCCTCGGCAACTCACACGGCTTCAACAGCGTGCACGGGCGCATGCCCTCGGTTCTGACCGGTGCGAATCTCGCCAACCGCGACCTGCTCTACATGGGCGTTTCGGGCGATGGCGATTCGGCCTCGATCGGTCTCGGCCAGTTCGCGCATTGCATGCGGCGCGGGGTCAACATGGTTTACATCGTCGAGAACAACGGCGTCTACGGCCTTACCAAAGGCCAGTTCTCGGCTACCGCCGACAAGGGCTCGAAATCGAAGCGCGGCGTCGTCAACAGCGACGAACCGATCGACATGGTCGGGCTTGCGCTGCAATTGGGCGCAACTTTCGTCGCGCGCAGCTTCTCGGGAGACAAGCACCAGCTGGTGCCGCTGATCAAAGCCGCGATCGAGCACAAGGGTGCGGCGTTCATCGACGTGGTATCGCCGTGTGTCGCCTTCAACAACCACTCGGGGTCGACCAAGAGCTACGACTACGTGCGCGATCACAACGAAGCGGTAAACCGCCTCGACTTCATCACCGGCCGCGACGAAATCACCGCTGATTACGAGCCGGGCACCGTGATAACCGTGACCCAGCATGACGGATCGGTGCTGCGGCTGCGCAAGCTCGATCTCGACTACGACCCGACTGACCGGGTAAAAGCGATGCATTATATTCACCAGCATCACGCGAAAGGCGAGGTCGTGACCGGTTTGCTGTACGTAATGCCCGAGTCCACCGACATGCACGAGCATCTGCACACCGTCGAAACGCCGCTCAACCGTCTCACCGAGCGCGAGTTGTGCCCGGGCAACGTGGCGCTCGAAAAGCTCAACGCCGCGCTGCGCTAGGAAAGCTCAGCGCCTCACGCCGGGCGTCTCGATCGGCAAATCACCGCTTCGCCACGCCAGATACAGTTCAAGATCGAGGAATTCGGGAACTCCCTGCGGCAGCATCTCGGCGCGCACGCCCGACAGGCAGCTTCGAAAACGGCGGTGCAGCGAGCCGACCGTTTGCCATTCAAGACGGTAGATCGGATAGGCATTGCCGTGGCCCTGGCTGATAATTTCGGGCCCGAGTTTTTTGCCCCAATTCTGCTGATGGCACTGCGCGCACGACAGATTCATTTGTCCCATGCGGCGGTAATACAGATCCCGACCCGCTTCGAAGTGGCTGCGGCTTTGCCCGTCGATTACAACCTTGACCGGCATGCCGCGCGACTGATGCCTCACATAAGCAGTCAACGCGAGCAGTTCTTCGGATTCATATTTGAGCGGCGCAGCGTGCTGGCGCTGCTCGCGGCATTGCATGATGCGGCCTTCGAGATTGACCAGGCGCGTCGCACCGGGATCGAGCAGCGGGTAACGCGTCGCGACGCCCGCCATGCTCGCCTTCGCATCACCGTGGCAGCTGGCGCACGACTGGCTTTCGGTGCCCGCAGGCTCTCGCCACAGCTTCTCGCCGCGCGCGACCCACAGCATGCCGGGGTTCGCAAAATCGTCTTGTTGCAGCGCGCGCACTTCGGCGCCGGCGAATTCAATTCCAGACTTGAGCGGCTGCGGACGGACGGCTTGCTGCGCGGCCGCGTTCGGAAACATGGCGCCGAGCCATGCCGCGAGAAACAATCCCGCCAGGATGCGCGGCGTCATCCGGTGACGACGATAGGCGCGCGCTCTGACCCGGTCATGCCGTTGTCGTCAACCCAGTCGAATACCAATTCGCCGCTCGCATCCGCGACGACAAAGAAATCGAGATAAGGATTGGCGGCGACGCCGGAGCCCATTTCGGCACGGAATACCTCGACACCGTTGTAGCGGCAGATGAGCTTATTGATCACGTTTTTCGGAATCTCCCGTCCGCCGTCATCGCGCCGGAATCCCGTTTCCATCGGATGCTGTATCGCGATCCGGATTTCGACCACCTGGCCGCGCGTGGCCTGCTTCGGCATCTGGATTCTTGCGGTCATTGTCAGGTTCCGTCATAACATGACGAATTGGTAACGGAGACCTCAGCCGTGCCCGACCAGAACGAGCCGTCTGACAGCGCCGCGACCGCGAGCACGCGCTGCGTGCCGGCGAGCCTCACGCGCGTGCTGATCTGCGCACGACCGACGCGCGGATTGAGGTAGAAATTTGCAATGTTGGGGCGTGGATTCTTCTCTGCGTACAGATGTATGCTTTTGACGAAATCGGACGCTGACATCGGGCTGTCGACGCTGACCTTGAGGCTCACCGAATTACCATTCTCGGCGAGCACCGGTATGTCGAGATTGACGCGCCCGCTCTGAACAGCAGCCCCGCCGGTAACTTTCTGCAGCATTGCCTCGACCGGCTCCGATTGTGCGAGTGCGCGCCGCGGCGCGAAAGGCAGTGCGAGCAGGGCACCGAGCCAGGCGACAAAAGTACGGCGTTCCGGATTTTTGACCATGTCAGTCACGCAATGTCTGTAAATAGACAATGACATCCTCGATTTGTTGCACCGTCAGCAGCGGTTTGCCGCGGTACGCTGACGCAACCTGATTCAATCCTTCTGTGCGGTAGTAGGCAGGCATGACACTTTGAGGATTGATGCGCGTCGAATCGACGAGTCGTAACCGCAATTGCGACGCGTTGAGCCGCTTGCCTACGCCCGCGAGCGGCGGGCCGATATTCCCCAGAGGAGTTGCTCCGGCGGCGGGAACGGTATGACACAAAAAACAGTTTCCCGCGTCACGGCTTAGCACCGCCTCACGCCCGCGCGCGGCGTCGCCCGGTTCGCGTGTCAGCGGGGCGCGGATTTCGCCGTTGTCGACGCGATACGCGACGAGCGGCGGCTCGGCACTCCACGCCGGCACACCATTGGCAGCCCACGCTAATCCCGCGATCAACGCGGCATACCGCACGCGCACTCTGTTACGCAC
>DASYSI010000413.1:0-1719 GCA_036003485.1 Burkholderiales bacterium
GATCTCGAACGCGTTCAACACAAAGGCCATCATCACGAAGTAACCGACGGCGGCGGCGATCTGAACGGTGGCTGCGGTTCCGAAATGTTCCACTGTGGCGCGGTACGACGGCTCGCTGACGTGATGATTGCCGCGCAAGAGCTGATGACAGAAATCGATCAGCAATTGCTGCTCGTGGGCCACATCCGGCAGCGGTTTACGGTTCCAGATTGCGTCGATCAGGTTTTCCTGCACTCCGGCTTTGCGCGCAAGCGGTACGGCTGCGGTCCACGCATATTCGCAATCGTATTCGCGCGCCGCAATGAGCCACGTCAGCGTTCTGACCGGCGGCGCGACCACCGTGTCATAGAGCAGAAAGTCCCCGATACTCGCCAGCCGGTCGGCGATCTCGGGACTGTTGAGCAGAACCTGGAAAGGCTCAGTGACGCGCCCCCGGGTGCGGATGATGCGGTCGAAGAAATGCTGCCGTTCGGCGGGCATGTCATCATGTTTGGTAACGCGAGGAATGCGCGACACAGCCGGGCTCTGCTCCCTTGAATTCAAATGCCTGAAAGCCGCGTCAAATGGTGAGCCCGATCTCGCCTGATTTGCGCAGCTTGGTCTGCTCGGCAGACAGCGTTATTTCAAATGCATTCAGCGGAAACGCGAGCATCGCGAAGTATCCGAGCGTCGCCACCAGTTCGACCACGCCTTGCACGCCGAAATGATTTAACGCCGCCTGATACGTCGCGTCGCTCACGCGATGACTGCCGCTCAACAATTGGCTGCACAACTCGATGACGAGCGCGTCTTCGGATGTGAGATCGGGCGGCTCTCTGCGCTCACGTATTGCATCTATGGTTGTCTGCGGAATTCCCGCATCGGCAGCCCAGCCGACCCATGCGCTCCATTCGTACACTCCATCCAGCGCCCGGGACAGTATGAGTGCGGTCAGCGTTCGCACTCTAAGCGACAGGATCGACTCGTCGGCCTGGCCGCGCGCGTGAAAGTAGTGTCCCAGATGAGCATAACGCGCGGCGAGATCGGGACTGCTGTTCAGCAGCGTGATGAAAGGACCGCTGATCGGCCTGCGCCTGATCGCTTTGACGGCATCGTAAAACCGGCGCTCGTCTTCGGGAAGCTGCTCCCGCTGCACCATCGGTAGTCGCGCCACGTTGTGATGCTCCCGTCAGATCACGCCGCCGGTGCGCAGTTTTTCGATTTCGTCATCTGCATAACCGGCGCCGCGCAGCACTTCATCGGTATGCGCGCCGGGTTCCGGTATGTGGCTGCGAATGTTCCTCGATGCACCGGTAAAGTTGAGCGGTGACGCCACCAGGCGGGTGTCGCCAAAAATCGGCGAATGAACCGGAGTACCGATGCCGAGATGCTGCACCTGCGGATCGGCGAACACTTTATCGATGGTATTGATCGGGCCGGCTGGAATGCCGACCGCTTCGAATTTGTCGACCCAGTAAGCCGCTGACTCGTGCCGCGTAATGTCCGAAATGGCTGCGTTGACGGCAGCGCGGTCTTTGACGCGGCCGGGCACCTTGCTCCACTGCGGGTGCGATTTCCATTCCGGCTTGCCGAGCGTATCGCACAGCCGTTCCCACAAATGCGGACTGCTCGCCGCGATGTTCATGTAGCCATCGCTGGTGGGAAAAACGCCGGTCGGCGTGAACGTCGGGTGATCGTTGCCGGCTTGCGCCGCGACTTCGCCTTTGACCAGATAGCGCG
>DASYSI010000414.1:0-4198 GCA_036003485.1 Burkholderiales bacterium
AATTCGAGGCCTTCCTCAATTTGCATCTGATGATCGTTAATGATGCGACGCTGTCGAAAACGCCGCTTCAGATTATCGAAGTTGAGGAGTGCAACGCTGAATGGGCGCTCAAAGTGCAGATGGATGCGCTGCTCAACCAGTTCGATCAGATCGACGATGGCTACCTGCGCGAGCGCAAGGCCGACGTAATCCAGGTCGTGGAGCGGTTGATGAAGGCACTGCTCGGTCAGCCCGGGCACATACCGGCACCGGCAGCACGCGATACTGACCAAAGCGTGATTCTGGTCGCGCACGATCTATCACCGGCCGATGTAATCCAGTTCAAACAGCATCAGTTCGCGAGCTTCGTCACTGACCTTGGGGGCGCCACTTCGCACACCGCGATCGTCGCGCGCAGCCTCAATATCCCCTCGATCGTCGCGTTGCACTATGCGCGCCAGCTGATCCGTGAAAATGAAATTCTGATCGTCGACGGCACGCAGGGTGTGATCATCGTCGACCCCGACCCGCAAGCCCTCGCCGAATACAAGCTACGCCAGCACCAATGGGATCTGGAGCGGCAAAAACTGAAGCGACTGCGCAATACGCGCGCCACCACGCTCGACGATGTCGAGGTCGAACTTCAGGCGAACATCGAGCTGCCCGAAGACGTCGAACAGGTCAGAGAAAATGGCGCTACCGGAATCGGCCTGTTTCGCACCGAATTCCTGTTCCTGAACCGCGACAATCTGCCCGACGAAAACGAACAGTTCGAGGCTTACCGCAAAGTCGTGCGCGCCATGGATGGCCTGCCGGTCACGATCCGCACCTACGACCTCGGCGCCGACAAACACATCAATGGCGTCGAGACCGCAACCACGAATCCGGCGCTCGGCCTGCGCGCGATCCGGCTTTCGTTGACCGAGCCGCAGATGTTCCTGGTGCAGTTGCGCGCAATGCTGCGCGCTTCGCATTATGGCAAACTTAAAATATTGATTCCGATGCTGATGAGCGCATCGGAAATCGATCAGGCGCTCAATCTGATCGCGCAGGCCAGGCAAAACCTCGAAGACAGATACATTCCCTATGACCGTCGCATCGAGATCGGCGGCATGATAGAGATTCCCGCCGCGGCGCTGGCAATCAGTACCTTCATCCGGAAACTCGATTTTCTGTCGATCGGCACCAATGACCTGATCCAGTACACACTCGCAATCGACCGCACCGATGATACCGTGTCGCACCTTTACGATCCGCTGCATCCGGCCGTGCTAAATTTGATCGCTTATATCATTAAGACCTGCAACAAGGCCGGCAAGCCGATCGCGCTGTGCGGCGAAATGGCGGGCGACGTGCGACTTACACGCCTGTTGCTCGGCTTCGGCCTGCGCCAGCTTTCGATGCATCCGGCTTCTTTGCTCGAGGTCAAACAGCAGGTGCTGAGGTCCAACCTGCGCGAGATCGCTCCGCACACAGCTAAAATGCTGCGCGCCGACGACTCCAACAAATTGCGGGCGATGCTGGCACGCCTTAATATTTAGCAGGCTGATGCGTGCTTAGATAAGCTTGGTTACGCGCGCCGTCATGACTGACACGCGACTGCGTGCCGGGTGTCGCCTGCGCATGCTTCCGCTTCGGTTTGACATCCGGCAGCCGGGCGCGTAACGTTGCATCCGTTGTTGTGCGCCGATTTGATTTCAGCTTGCGGGCGCCTAATAAATCCGGCTAAAGAGAACGATAACCCGGTATAGCGCAAGCTGACCGGGTTTTTCCATTTATGGACTCAATTACAGACAAACAATCAGTCGGGGTGGTTGCGCCGCGGGTGGCCAAGTTCGAGCAGCCGTTAAGGCTCAGGAGCGGGACGACGCTGGACAGCTACGAGCTCGTTTACGAGACGTACGGCGCGCTTAATGCCGACCGGTCGAATGCGGTGCTGGTGTGCCATGCGCTCAATGCGGCGCACCACGTCGCAGGTCGCTATGCCGACGATCCCGACAACGTCGGCTGGTGGGACAATATGATCGGTCCCGGCAAGCCGCTCGATACGCGTCGCTTTTACGTCATCGGCGTCAACAACCTGGGCGGCTGTCACGGCTCAACCGGGCCCCAAAGCGTGAACCCTGGAACCGGGCGCGCGTGGGGTGCTGATTTTCCGGTCGTCACCGTCGAAGATTGGGTGACAACCCAGGCGCGGCTTGCCGACCAACTCGGCATCCGCCGTTTTGCTGCAGTCATGGGCGGGAGCCTCGGTGCGATGCAGGCGCTGTCGTGGACCATCCAGTTCCCCGAGCGCATCGGCCACGCGTTGGTGATTGCCTGCGCGCCAAACCTGTCCGCGCAGAATATCGCGTTCAATGAAATCGCGCGCCAGGCGATCAGCGCCGACCCCGATTTTCACGGCGGGCACTATTACGAGCACAATACGCGGCCGACGCAAGGCCTGCGCGTAGCACGCATGATCGGCCACATTACGTATCTCTCCGACGACGAAATGGCGAGCAAATTCGGACGCCAGTTGCGCAACGGCAAGCTCAATTACACCTTCGATGTCGATTTCGAGATCGAGTCCTACCTGCGTCACCAGGGCAATAAATTTTCCGATTATTTCGACGCCAACACCTATTTGCGCATCACCAAGGCACTCGATTATTTCGATCCGGCTGCCGCACACGGTGGTAACCTGAGCGTGGCGCTGGAAACCGCCACTGCAAGCTTTCTCGTCATATCGTTCACCACCGATTGGCGGTTTTCTCCGGAGCGCTCGCGCGAAATCGTCAAAGCGCTGCTCGATAACCGCCGCGACGTCACTTACGCGGAAATCGATGCGCCGCACGGCCACGACGCCTTCCTACTCGATGACGCACGCTATCACCGGCTGGTCGCCGCTTATTTCGACCGCATTGCCACGGAAATCGGAGCATGAAAACAAACGCGATGCAACGCGCCGATTTCGCGGCGATCGCCAACTGGGTCAAGCCCGGAGCGCGCGTGCTCGACTTGGGCTGCGGCGACGGTACGCTGCTGGCCTACCTCAACGAGCAGCGCGGCGGTGCAGGCTACGGCGTCGAAATCGATGATGACGGCATCCTCGCGTGCGTCGAAAATGGCGTCAACGTGATTCAGGGCGATCTCGAGCGTGGGTTGTCGGGATTTGCTGACGGCTCATTCGATTACGTGATTCTGTCGCAAACGCTGCAGGCGGTACGCAGCAGCGAACGCGTGGTTCGGGAGATGCTTCGGGTTGGCCGCGAAGGCATCGTCACCTTTCCCAATTTCGGCTACTGGCGCAACCGGCTGCAAGTGATAGGCGGCAACATGCCGGTATCGAACCGGCTGCCGTATCAATGGTTCGACACGCCGAACATCCACCTCTGCACGATCACCGACTTCGAGGATTTCTGCCGCGACCACGGCGTTCACATCCTCGAGCGCATCGTGATGCGTGGCGGCAGCGCGGTGACTTTACTGCCTAACCTGCTCGGCAGTCTGGCGGTATACCGCTTTGAACGCGCGCGCTGACCTGGCGAGCGCATCTAAGTCCTGCACCCATTTTGCCGGCGTCGAGTTCCGGTACGCGTTCTTTGCCTAAAGCCGGCGCGCCTTTCAATACTTCCAGCGCGCGGGCCACTGCGGTAACGCCTTGCAGCGCGCGAGCCATGCCACTGTCGCCGGATAAGGATCGAGCGCGATCTTGCCCTCGGGCGCGGTTTCGGCGTACGCATAGCATGCGACCTCGGCGATGGTCGGGCGTCCCAGCGCGAGCCAATCATTTTTTTTCAACCGCTGTTCGAGCACATCGAGCGCGATGCGACCGGCCGCCTGACATTGTTCAAGATTGCCCAATGTCCAAACATTGCGCATCACTCCGCGCCGCGCATGCTGCAATCCGAACAGCATTTCATTGCCAGAAAAAGCGACCCAGTTCATGACTTGCGCCATTTCCGCCGGCGGCGTCGGCAGCCATTGTTCGCCTCCGAATTTGCGAGCGAGATAGACGAGGCCCGCCGACGAATCCCACAATACGAGGTCGCCGTCGACCAGCACCGGGACCTGGCCGCGCGGATTGAGCTTGAGAAACGCCGGCTGCTTGTGCTCGCCGCCAGGAAAATCGACCATGATTTCTTCGTGCGGAACTTGCAGCAGCGCGAGCATCACCCGCAACTTATAGGAGTTGCCCGACTGCTTCCAGACGTACGCCTTCACTTGATTGCTCCGA
>DASYSI010000415.1:0-1771 GCA_036003485.1 Burkholderiales bacterium
GCAAGCGCTGAATGTACTGCACCACTTCGGGTTGTGTCGAATCGCGCGGCCGGGGGGAAGTTATCGGCACGATCTCGCGCACGCGTCCCGGGCGCGGCGCGAGCATCACGACCTCGTCGGCCAGCACGACGGCTTCCTCGACGTCGTGAGTCACGAATACCAACGTCATATGCTTGAGCGCATGGATGCGCAGCAGTTCATGATGCATCTGCGACCGGGTTTGCGCGTCAAGGCGCGAGAACGGCTCATCCATCAGCAAAATTTCGGGGCGGGTGACGAGACTCCGGGCCAACGCCACGCGCGAGCGCATACCGCCCGAGAGTTGATGCGGAAAGGCCTCTTCAAACCCGTCGAGCCCGACCAGCTTGAAACCGTCGCGCGCGCGCAGCTGACGCTCGGCGCGAGGCATCGTGCCGGCTTCGAGACTAAATTCGACATTGGCGAGGGCGGTGCGCCACGGCAGCAGGCGGTCTTCCTGAAACATGTAGCTGATGCTTCCCCACTTATCGAAATCGTTGGCGGGAACGCCTCCAAAACAGACCTGCCCCCGGTCTGGCCTCAAGATTCCCGAGATGATATTGAGCAGCGTGCTTTTGCCGCAACCCGACGGGCCCAGGATTGCGAAGATCGATTGCGCGCGAACGGCGAGATTGATATTTTCGAGCGCCGTCAGCGGTTCGCCTTCGGCGGAGTCGAACGATTTGCTGATGCCGGCCAGGGTGATGGCGATCCCGGCGTCGCCGTCGCAAACGTTGGGCGGCGGCGCGGCGGCGGGTAAGCTGTGCGTGGAGATCACGCTTACCGGCGACTTGGCGGGAAACCGCGAGCCGCGGACGCACATGCGTCCGCGTGGGTTCTGCGTAAGCTCTCGATCATCGATCTTTTCCTTTGGCCTTGGCGCGCACATTCGCTGCGGTCGATCGCATGCCTTGCCAGCGCGCGATATTGTCATGCTGCACGGCGAACAGATCGAGTACGCGTCCGACCGTATGGTTGACGATGTCGTCGATCGATTTGGCTTTGCTGTAGAACGCCGGTACCGGAGGGAAGATTACGCCGCCCATTTCGGTAACGGCGACCATATTGCGCAAATGCGCGAGGTTGAGCGGCGCTTCGCGCACGACCAGCACCAACCGCCGGCGTTCCTTGAGTATGACATCGGCTGCGCGCGTGATCAGGTTGTCCGAGTAGGCATGCGCAACACCTGACAGCGTTTTCATTGAGCACGGCGCGATCACCATGCCCTGGGTGATGAACGACCCGCTCGCAATCGAGGCGCCGACCTCGCGCGGGTTGTGAACCACGTCAGCAAGCTTGTTGAGGTCATTGCGCGTCAGACCGTACTCCTGCCACGCATTGAGCACTCCGGCGTCGGATACGATCAGGTGCGATTCCCAGCCGCCGATTGCGCGCAGCTGCTGCAGGATGCGCATGCCGTAGATCGACCCGGTCGCGCCGGTCACAGCGACTATCAGACGCTTTTTCATGTCAGAGCTCCCCGAATGTGCAACGGCGTTCATTGTGACTCGGCCTCTTTCTTCCAGCGGAATAAATGGTTTTCGAGCGGCTTCAAGACGCCCATTTCAAGTGCAGCCATCATCGCGACCATCGTGATCGTCCATGCTATCACCTGATCGGTCTGGATCAGGTCGGCTGCCTGCCGCAGCCGGTAACCCACGCCGCTCGACGCGCCGAGCGTTTCCGCGACGAGGCTCACGCGCCAGCCAAATCCGAATGCGAGCCGCGCGCCGGAAAAGAAATACGGCAGGAT
>DASYSI010000416.1:0-2911 GCA_036003485.1 Burkholderiales bacterium
AGTGTATGCGCGAGCTCGATGAATTCCGCGTTCACGCCGCGCGTGCCCTGCCACACGTTGGTGATCATGAGCGGCATGGCGGTCATGAACACGACAAAGATGGTGGTCGCGTTGGAAATCCCGAACCAGATAATCGCAAAAATCGCCCAGATCGCCGAGGACACGGTGTTCAGCACCGGCAATACCGGCTCGAAGAACTCACCGAGCTTGTGGATCGCGCCGAGCATGATGCCGAGCGGAACGCTGATCAGCGCCGCGAGCACGAACCCGATGCACACGCGCTCGAGCGTAATGGCGAGATTGGTCGCCAGATCACCGTTGCCGATGATCACCTTGAATGCATCATAGACCCGGGATGGCCCGGGCAGGATGTAATGCGGGATCCTGAGGGAAGCGAGCCACCAAAGGCCGGTGATCACGCCGAGCAGTGCGAACCGCTGCCCAACAAGCCCCAGGCGAATGCCCCGCGCGGCGGCACGCGGCGGTCTCGTGTCAGCAAACTCTGTCATGTATTCCCGCCATAGAGCAAAAATCAAGAACTCATTTCGGTGGGGCGGTGAAATACGTGCCGCGGCCGCTGGCTACGAGCGCACCCTCACAGTCGTAAACATAAGTTTCGGCGGTCGAGTACTGACTACCCGTGCGTACGACTCTGGCTTTCGCAACCAGATCGCCGGGCATTGCCGCTTTGTGATAGTCGACCCGGATATCGATGGTCGGAACCGGGCGGCCAAGCTGCGCCGCGATCGCATAGTCGGCAGCGACATCGACAATCGCGGCGAGAATGCCACCATGCGTATAGCGGCGGTCGGGATTGACGACCCATTCCTCGCGCCATGTCGCTTTGACTTCGATGCCGCCGGCGTCGATCTTAATGACCGTGAAATTGAGCCACCGGTTGAACGGCCCGCGCGTGATCAATTGCTGGAGTTTTTCGAGCGTTATCGGTGCATCAGCCATACGTGTTCCGTCTTTAAGGGCGCAAAGTTAATAATAATGAGAGCCGTCGAATTAAGGAAACTCCGAAGGTGGGATTTTTCAGACCTTCCTTAAGGGGTATTTGATGCTGTCCTTAGCGTTCCGTCGGCTACCCACTGCCGCAGCAGCGCACGGTCGATCTTGTTGGTTCCCGCGAGCGGCATGCGGTCGACAAAAAACACGCGACGCGGGTGCTGATAGGCGGGAGCGTTGGCGAGCGCGAATGTTTTGATCTCATGCTCCGTCACGGTGCGACCCGCGCGCAGTACGAGAAAAGCGTACGGCACCTGACCTTTCATTTCGTGATCGAACGGCAGCACCACCGCCTGATGCACAGCCGGGTGGCGCTCGAGCAGCGTTTCGATTTCAATCGGGAAAATATTCTCGCCGCCGCTGACGAACATGTCGTCGGTGCGGCCGACGAAATAATAAAAACCCTCGGCGTCGCGCCGGCAAATGTCGCCGGAATAGTACCATCCGTCCTTGATGCGTTGCGCCGTCTCCTGCGGCAGATTATGGTAAGCAAGCAGGATGCCTGGGTTTTTCAGGATCAATTCGCCTGCGTCCGGAGTTGCACCGCCGACCAACCTCGCTTCGGTTCCGGCGTAGGGCGCGCCGATCGAACCGGGAGGGCGCGGGCGGCCGGCCGGATGAGGTCCGAACGGTACCGGACCGCCTTCGGTGACGCCATAGACCACCAGTGGCTCGGCATTCGGAAAGTGATGTCGGATCTCGTCCAGCAGCTTGGGCGACGCCGCAGCCGAGCCCATCATCACGGTGCGCACCGAGCTCACGTCGGTTGCGGCAAGGCGTTCTCTTTGCGCGAGCACCATCGACATCATCGTCGGCACGCCGGAGATTACCGTGCAATGATAGCTGCCGATCGCGTCGATATAGCGCTCGACATTGAACTGTGGCAGCAGGGGCAGCAGCGCGCCGGCCGTGAGGCCTTGTTTGACGGCGTTGAGCGCATTCTTGTGATAAAGAGGCGCCGCGATAAGAATTGCATCGCGCTCGGTGGTGCGGCGCGACCAGACCAGAATGCGACGGCTCCAGTTCTGACCGTAATGGGTCAGCAGCACGCCTTTAGGCCGGCCGGTCGAGCCGGAGGTGTAAGGCTGAACCGCGACCGAGTCAGGCGCAGGCTCGAATGCGGCGAAATCGCCGGGATCCAGAAAATGCCCGAATGCCTTATCGCTATCACTATCGTTGCCGAATTCAACGACGCGCACGCCGGAGGGGCACAGCCGGCGCAGTGCGGGCTCCGCAAATACCAGCTTTGCCTCCGCGTCTTTCAGGATGAATGCGACGGTATCCGCAGTGAGCTTGATATTGATCGGCACCGGTATGGCACCGACGCGCATCGTTCCGAGCAGCGTCGCGACGAACTCGACGCAGTTCAGCGACAGGATGCCGACGCGGTCGCCGATCTGGATGCCGTCGCGCGTGAGGCCGCGCGCGACTGCGTCACACATCTGGTCAAGCTCGCGATAGCTGACGCTGCGCGGGCGTGCCGGATTGTATAAATCGACAATCGCGGTGCGATGCTCGTGCGCGTGCGCGGCGAACAGCAAGCCAAGGTTGCCGGGGTAGCCGCGCGCTTCGGGTGGCTCCTGCGGCCCGGCCACGGCCGCGAAGCGCGTAGCGGTTACGGGCAAACCACCACCTTGCCGAATACTTCGCGGCTCTCGATCAGCTTGAGTCCTTGCGCCGCTTTCTCCAGCGGCAGCACCTCGTCGATCACCGGCTTAAGGCTGCCTTGCTCGATCAATGCCATCAGCGCTTTGAGGTTTTCGTCGTAGAAGCTGTTGGAGCCGATGATATTGAGCTCGAAGCTCCAGACGTAACGCAGGTCCTCCTTCGGGTCGTGGCCGGCGGTGGCGCCGCAAACCAGCAGCTTGCCGCCCCGCTTGAGGCACTTCAGTGACGGCTG
>DASYSI010000417.1:0-19811 GCA_036003485.1 Burkholderiales bacterium
GGAGTCGGGCAATCCGCCAAGCCTAAGCAAACATACTCGATGGAGTTATGGGCCGACGATATCGCCGCAGTGCTGGACCATCTAAAACTGCCCCGCGCTCACATCCTGGGATCTTCTCTCGGCGGATGCGTAGCTCTTGCGTTCTCGGATCGTCATTTGGGTAAGACGGCTTCGTTAATTTTGGCTGCGACGTTTTCCGAAATCGATCGACTCCTGGAGCTTAACTATCGGGTTCGAATTGCATTGATTGAGAAGATTGGAATGACGCAGCTACTGGCTGACTTTGCAACAACCGCATTATTCGGTCGTACGTTTTTCGAAACAGACAAAGGCCGTGCTGCTGCCGCGAATACGTTAACCATGATTCAGCAGAATGAGCAGGACATGTACATTGAGCATTTGCGTGCGGTGCTTCGTTTCGGTCGCTGCGAGCCCGGGCAGGAAAAAGAAGCTAAATTCACCGAACGGCTTCGGAAGATGACGTGCCCGGCGTTGATCATGAGTGGTGACGAAGATGTGCTTACCGTCACCAAATTCTCGAGAATCATGGCGGCCGCATTGCCACGCGCTGAGCTTACCGTGCAAAAAGAATGCGGACACGTCAACCTGATCGAGAAACCAGAGGAAAGTTCTTCTCTTATTCTTGCTTTTCTCAAACGAAATCCGTTTTAACTGAGTAGCGTGTTGATTGGCGCTAACGCCCGACCAATATCGGAGAAACAGACTAATGAATGCGAAGATGGAAAACCCCTATCTATTGCGCGCTGAAAACGTTCCGACTGATGTGATATCAGGTAATGTCTACAAAGCTGGCTCACGGACTGCGCAAGTGGTCTATTCCCCAAAAGCGAGCATTATGGTTACGACTCGCAGTCCGGGATACCACTCGCGTGCCTCAGCGCACGAAGGCGACGAGTTGGATTTCGTCACTGCCGGTGAGATGTGGCTATTTATAGGCAAAACGGGATTTAAGGTCAAAGCAGGTGACTTCGTCCGGATTCCAGGTGGAGAGATGCATTGGGCATGGGTGACGGGGAACGAGCCGTGTACCATGATCCATGTGCACACTCCACCGTTTATTGGCAACCCGGGAGCGGCAAGCACGGCGGTCGGAATGTTAACCGCCGCGGAGGCTCAGAGCGGTTTTCAGGTGGCGAAGGATATTTTTGACGACAATTATCCATTGGACGAGGTTGAACAAAGCGTGATGGGTGGCTCGCGCTGATCCCATCCAAGCTGGTACGACACAAATATGGAGTACATCAGGCTTGGAGCAAGCGGGCTTAAGGTTTCGCGGCTGTGTCTGGGAAGTCTGCAGTTCGGTAAAAAGGGTTGGCGTGGTTGGGCGCTCTCTGAAGAAGAGAGTCGCCCGATCATTCGGCGCGCTGTCGATCTTGGAATCAATTTCTTTGACACCGCCAACTATTATTCTGATGGCGCGAGTGAAGAGGTACTTGGCCGCGCGCTCAAGGAATTCGCGTCGCGCGAACGCTTCGTAATAGCGACGAAGGTTTATCGCCCGATGGGCGCCGGACCCAATGAACGAGGGCTATCAAGGAAGCACATCATGGCCGCGATAGAGGGGTCGCTGCGGCGGCTAGGGACTGATTATATCGATCTCTACCAGCTTCACCGCTGGGATGACGAAACGCCGATAGAGGAAACCTTGTCTGCTTTAAACGACGCCGTGCGATCCGGAAAGATCCGGTACATCGGTGCATGTACTACCTATGCCTGGCAGTTTGCGAAGTCCTTGTACATTTCCGAGCAGCGTGGCTGGGAGCGCTTTGTCAGCATGCAATGTCATCACAATCTTATATACCGCGAGAACGAGCGTGAGATGTTTCCGCTTTGCAAAGCCGAGGGTATCGGCATCATTGCTTACAGTCCGCTCGCGCGTGGACTCTTGACGGGCGGGCGAAAGCGAATGGAACAAAAGGCAACGGTTCGCCTACAGAAGGATCATCTTAACGATGTCCTTTATACCCCGGAAGATCTCAATACGGCCGACCGCGTGGTTGAGTTGGCCGAGCGTAAGGGCGAAACACCGGCGCGAATCGCGCTTTCGTGGGTCTTGCAGTGCCAAGGAGTTACAGCCGCAATTGTGGGGCCAACCCGAGTCAAACAGCTTGACGAATTGGAAACCGCCAATACCGTTCACCTTGCGGATGACGAATTGACTTTTCTTGGCGATTTATACAGACCCAAGAACGAGATAATGATTTGAATCGTGGGTGCGATGGTCAGGCGGGGAAGTACGCTTGGCATCTGTTAATGGGGTTAAGGCGGGTTCTAGATAATCGGTGACTTTCTAGCTGCTTACGCGGCAAGATACAAGCGGATGCTTGAAGCAGTTCTTACACGGCCGAATAAAACCCGATTCATACGGAGGAGTAATTATGAAATATTCAATTGCAATCGCCATTGGCACCGCATATTGCGTGCTTAGCTCGGTCCAGTCTTTTAGTCAGGATGATCTTTCGCGTGGAAGTTCGACATATCCGACAAAGCCGGTTCGCATCATTGTTCCGTTCCCTCCTGGGCAGACGGTGGACTTGGTGGGAAGAATGATTTCAGAGCGGCTTACTCAAGCGTTTGACAAGACCTTCGTTGTGGATAACCGCGCGGGTGCCTCGGGTACGCTCGGGACTTCATTTGCCGCGAAATCGCCTGCTGATGGATATACGTTGCTCGTTGTCTCAAACGGCACGCTCGCGGGGAATGCGGCAATCTATAAGGAAAAATTGCCGTATAACCCTAATAGAGACTTTGCCCCCATCATTAATTTCATTACTACACCACAGCTCCTTATCGCGAATGTCAATTTTCAGCCGAAGACGGTCCGCGAGCTGGTCAATTATGCAAAGGCGAATCCCGGAAAAATAAGTTATGCGACTCCTGGTTATGGAACAAGCAGCCATCTCGCAATGGAAATGCTGAGAGCCCAAGCCGGAATCGATTTGGTAATGGTGCCCTACCAAGGTAGCCCGGCGGCTTTTACGGACATCATTGCAGGGCGGATCCCGATCATGTTCGAGGCGGCGATGGCAATTATCGGCCAAATCAGGGCGGGAAAGGTCCGAGCGGTTGCTACCGGCGGCGCTCGCCGGGCGGGCTTCTTGCCCGATCTGCCGACAATATCGGAATCGGGATATCCAGGCTTTGACGCTACGCCCTGGGTGGGATTAGTCGCGCCGGCGGGAACGCCCAAAGATCTTTTGACAAAGATCCACGATGAAACATTGAAGGCGCTGGTGGCGCCCGGGGCGAAGGAGCGGATATTGGAGCTGGGCGCTGAACCTTCGGGCATGAACCCGGACCAATTTGCGACGCTCATCCGATCGGAAATCGAGAGATGGACTAAAGTGGTCCAGACCGCAGGCATCAAGCTTGAATAGATGTTTTTAGCTGGGTGACCCGACGAGTGTGTTTCGTGCGTTTTAGCTGGCTATCGCTTAGAGGAAGAAAATTGCATGTTCGAGCGAGTAATTAATCAAGCTGACCATGATTTTGAAAAGCATTTGCAGCGGCTGCAGCGCTACATCCAGCAACCGTCAGTATCAGCCGAGAATCGAGGGATTGAAAGATGGCTGAGTTGCTCGGTCGTTCATACGTGGCGCGTCGGTAATGCCCAGGCCTTGAGGTGCGAAAAAAGAACCAGGCGATGATCGCAAAACGCAATGCGGCGAGCCGCAAAAAAAAGCATTTCGATCCCATAGATCTCGAAGTGCTCTGGAACCGGCTGATCACGGTGGTCGACGAGGCGGCGTATGCGGTGATACGCACGTCGATGTCCAAGGTTGTCGTCGAGGGACGCGATTTCGGCGCGTTGCTGCTCGATACGAAGGGCAGGCTGGTCGCTGCCGATGTGAGTATCGCTTCCAAGACGGGAACGATTTCGATTGCGGTCAAGGAGATGCTCAAGCATTTTCCCGCCGCGTCGCTCAAGCCCGGCGACGTGCTCGCGACCAACAATCCCTGGTGGATCATGGGCCATCTCAACGATATCGCGGTCGTTGCGCCGTTGTTTCATCAGGGGCGGCTCGTGGGTTTCGCCGAGTGCATGGCGCATATGGCAGACATCGGGGGATGTCTGTCGGGACCGCCGCGCGAAGTCTACGAAGAGGGTTTGATCATTCCTCCGGTCAAGGCGATGGAAAGGGGCAGGGAAAATCCGGTATTTTTCGCGATGCTCGGCGCAAACGTGCGAGTGCCGAATCAGGTGCTGGGCGATGTGCGCGCCCTGGTGGTCGGGTGCCGCGTGATGGAGGCGAAGCTCTCCGAGTTTCTGGCAGAGCATCGCATGAAAAATTTTGACGATCTCGCGGATGCCATCCTCCACAAATCCCGACAGGCAATGCGTCAAGGCGTGCGCGAGACCATACCGGATGGGCTTTACCGCGGCAGCGCGAGCGTGGACGGATTTGCGAAGCCGCTGCACATCCACGCGCAGGTCGAAGTGCGTGACGGCGACGTGAAGGTTGATTTTTCCGGCAGCTCTGCCCAGAGCGATCAGGGCATCAATTGCACGCTCGTGTATACCGCTGTCTGGAGCACGTACACGATCAAGTGCCTGGCGGGTCCGCACGTGCCCAACAACGAAGGCACTTTTTCGCCGATTCACGTCACGGCGCCGCGCGGATCGTTCCTGAATCCACAATTCCCCGCTCCGGTTCGGATGAAACCGAGCAGCGGCCATTACATTCCGGACGCGATCATCGATGCGTTGAAGGGTGTGATCAAGGACCAGATTCTGGCGGAGTCGGGCAACAAGTTTCTGGTCGATTTCGCGGGGCGGGACGAATCCAGCCGGCCTTTTTCCGACGTCATGTTCATCATGGGCGGCATGGGCGCGCGAGGCGTGAAGGATGGTTTGCATTGCATGAGTTTTCCCGCCAACTCCTCGAATCTGCCGGTGGAAATTCTCGAATCGACGATTCCCGTGCGAGTTCTCTACAAGAGCATTCGTCCCGATTCCGGAGGCGCGGGACGCTATCGCGGAGGATGCGGCCAGGCATTCGCGTTCGAATCGGTGTCGGCCACGCCGCTGACCGTGCGTGCCGTTCACGGCAAGCTCGCGACGCCGCCGAGCGGGCTCAGAGGCGCACTGCCCGGGGCGGCAGGCGCGCTGCTGCTGAATGGAGAACCCATCCCGGACAAGACCCCGCGGGTGTTGAATCAAGGCGATGTCATGTGTCTGATCGTCCCCGGCTCGGGCGGAATGTATCCCGCCGCCGAACGTGAACGAACGGCTTTGTTGCACGACATCGAAAATGGGATTGTCAGCATCGAATCTGCCGTCAGAGACTATGGTTTGGCGCGTGATGAAGTGCCGGCAGAAATAGCCGCCCGATCGATGACATGAAAGCGCGCGCTAAGGCCACGACGCAGCGCGCGCGGTTTGCATTGGGCGTGGATATCGGGGGGACATTCACCGATTTCGCGCTCATGAATACGATTTCGGGCGAAGTGCACGCCGCAAAAGTTCTGACGAATTACAAGGATCTGACGCAAGCGGTGCTCGACGGCGTGCACCAGCTCTGCGCGACAATTCAGCAATCCGGCGCGGCGATCGAGCGTGTCATCCATGGCACGACATTAGCCACGAATGCGCTTATCCAGAGAAAAGGCGGCAGGACCGCGCTGCTCGTCACGCTCGGATTTCGCGACATTCTGGAGCTTGGACGCGAGAGCCGTTTCGACATCTACGATATCAACATCGAAATGCCGGCTGCGCTCGTGCCCAGAAAACACGTCTTCGAAATAGAAGAGCGGATCGACCACACCGGCAAAATCGCTGTCCCGCTCGCGGCCGATCAGGTCAGGAAAGTGATCGCTCAAATCAAGGCGCAAGGCATCGACGCCGTTGCGGTCTGCTTGCTGCACGCCTTCAAGAACCCGCTGCACGAGCGTCAGGTCGCAGCGCTCATCGAACGCGAGCTCCCTCGTGTCCCGATTTCGCTCTCGTCGGACGTGATGCCCGATATCCGCGAGTACGAACGCGCGAGCACGACCGCCGCCAATGCGTACGTGCAGCCGGCCATACGCGGTTACCTCGACCGCCTGGCGCAGGGGCTCAAGCGTGAAGGCGTCACGGCGCCGCTGTCTATCATGACTTCCGACGGCGGCATTATCAGTTGCGAAACCGCGAATCGTTATCCCGTGCGCCTGATCGAATCGGGACCTGCGGGTGGCGCGATGGCCTCGGCGTTTTTTGCGGCCGGGACCGGCGTCGCGAAAGCAATCGCGCTCGACATGGGAGGGACCACCGCGAAGGTCTGCGTGATCGATGAAGGCAAGCCCGAGCAGTCGACGGAGTTTGAAGTCGACCGGGTGTTCCGTTTCGCCAAAGGCAGCGGCTTGCCCCTCAAGATACCGGTCATCGAGATGATCGAGCTCGGGGCAGGGGGCGGCAGCATCGCGGGCGTCAACAAGCTCGGGCTGCTCAAAGTGGGTCCCGAAAGCGCGGGCTCCGATCCGGGCCCCGCCTGTTATGGCCTCGGCGGGGATGCGCCGACCGTGACCGACGCCGATCTGTTTCTGGGTTACCTCGATCCAAAATATTTTCTGGGCGGACAGATGCCGCTCGATCGCGATGCGGCCGCGCGCGCGATCATTGAGCACGTCGCAGCGCCCCTGGGCGTATCCGCGCTGCGCGCCGCGTGGGGAGTGCATGAGATCGTCAATGAAAACATGGCACGCGCGGCAAAGGTGCATTGTCTCGAGCGCGGCAAGGACCCGCGCGAATATACGCTGATTGCCTATGGCGGCGCGGGGCCGGTGCACGCCTATCGCGTTGCGCAGGTGCTGGGAATCAGTACGATTTTCTATCCGCTGCGAGCCGGCGTGATGTCGGCATTCGGTTTTCTCGTCACGGCGCCGTCATTCGAGATGATCCGTGCCGATCTGGCGCCGCTCGAATCCGCCGATACGATCCGCATCGCAGAATTCCTGCGCGAAATGGAGGCGGAGGGCAAGGCTTTAGTCTCGACCTGTGGAGTCGCAACGTCGAAGCTCGGCACCGTCATCGAAGCGAACGTGCGGTTCTCCGGCCAGAGCTTCGAGCTTTCAGTACCGGTCAAAGGCGCGCTCAGCAAGAACGAGCTCGCGCGGATCAAACAGCGATTTTTCGACTTGTACGAGGCACGCTATCATCGCCTGAACCGCGATGTGCCCGTCGAGATCGTCAGCTGGCGCGTCATCGTCAAGGGTCCGACTCCCAGAGTGACGATCGATACGCTGCGCGATGCGGCGGGCGAGCGTCCGGTCAAAGCGCTCAAAGGTCAGCGCAAGGTGTACATGCCAGAGGCCGGGGCTTTTATGAATTGCCCGATCTACGACCGTTATGCGCTGCGCGAAGGCGCGCGGCTGCGCGGGCCGGCCGTGATAGAGGAACGTGAATCGACCGTCGTGGTGGGGCCGGATGCGGCCATCACGGTCGACAAGAGCTGCAATCTCTGGGTCAAGCGTCGCGGCGTGAAGTCAAAGATAGTGCGCAAAAAAGTGGCGCGCGATTGACGATCGCGGCGCGTGCTGGGAGAAAATTCGGATGCGACTTTATCAACTCGGCAATCTCGGCAGTCTCGACGCGCTGCAAATGAAAGAGGCCGAAACTCCCCGGCCGCGAGCCGGTCAGGTGGCAATCCGCATTCGCGCGTGCGCGCTCAATCACCGTGACCTCAATATCGTCTCTGGCAATTACACGAGCGTCGCGCTCAAGCCGGGGGCGATTCCGATCTCCGATGGAGCGGGTGAAGTCGTCGAGGTCGGTCCGGATGTCACGCGCTGGAAGGTAGGCGATCGCGTCGCGCCGATCTTCGTGCAGCGCTGGTTGGGCGGCAGCCTGCTGCCCGAGTACGCCGCTTCCGCGCTGGGCGGCCCGAGCGACGGCGTGCTCGCCGAGACTATCGTATTGAGCCAGGATGGATTGGTGCGGATTCCTTCGCACCTCAACTTCGAGCAGGCGGCGACATTGCCGTGCGCCGCAGTCACGGCGTGGAACGCGGCGCTCGTAAAGGGACGGCTGCAGCCGGGTCACGCGGTGGTGACTCTTGGCACCGGCGGAGTATCGCTCTTCACGATCCAACTCGCATTGATGACCGGCGCGCGCGTGATCGCAACGACCGGAAGCAGCGAAAAGATCGAGCGCCTGCGCGCGCTGGGCGTGAACGAGGTGATCAACTACCGGACGACGCCGGACTGGGACGTGCGTGTGCGTGAGCTGACCGCAGGACGCGGCGCGGACCTCGTGGTGGAAGTGGGGGGCCCGGGATCGCTCGCGCGATCGATTGCCGCGATTCGGCATGGCGGCCACATCAGCGTGGTCGGCAATCTCGCGGGCAAGGCGAGCATCGATCCCGGCGCCCTTTTCGCCAAACGCGCATCGATGTGCGGCCTCCAGGTCGGCAGCCGCGACATGTTCGAGGCGATGAATCGCGCGCTCGCAGTGGCGAAGCTCGAGCCGCTGATCGACCGTGAATTCGACTTCGCAGAAGCGCGTGCCGCCTATGAGTACCTCGCGAGCGGAAAGAACTTTGGCAAAGTGGTAATTCGAGTGCCGTAGATGATCCTTTACAGTTCCGGCATATGGCCGAGCTCGTGGAATAGGATTCGATTGCGCATTGAGAACTTGAGCTAGGCCTACGATAATTTGTGGTTGGGATTGGATCCGTTTCTTGGAAAAAATAGCAAACGCAATTTGCTACTGAAGCTATCTTCGCGAAAGCGGACGCTTAACGCTGGATCTAACCTTTTGTTTACTTCGCCGGAAACCGCAACGTCGCAAGATCGGTTCCGACAATCGTATTACCGGTGAACCCGCCCGCTTCGACCGCTTTGCGGTAATCCGCTTGCGTTAACGGACCGCCCGGAACCTTCCAGCGGTTGTGTATCACTGCTCCGAGCGACGGGCCAAGATGTGTGAGCATAAGATGCTTCGCTCCCACGCGCTTTGCCATGGCGCCGAGATCGGAGGCCAGGCTTTGGCGATAATAGGATAGCGGCGGAAATCCGCTGTCCCCGTCCGGCCCCAAGACGGGGTGGAACGCCGAGTGGACGATGATGTCCACCCCCTTCGCCAATTTCTCCACTTGATCGGATGTCGAGGAAGCGCGTGGTGGCGCGAGCACATCGTTGCCTGCGTCGCCGCCGATCACCACACTTCCAGCTGGCGTGTCTACGCGATAGGACGCATGGCCCGCGGTATGCGTAGACCGAATCGCACTGACTTTCACGTCGCCTGACGACCAGACGACCTGCGGCTCGTCCTTAGGATCGAAGGTGATCACATTGGCCAAATCGGCTGGCCCACCCGCCAGACGCGCGTTGTCCTCGGTACGACGCTCGGCGATTTCGCCGGACTGGAGGAATGCATCCGCAACATGCATCACATATTTTCGGCAGCTGTTGGTGTGCCCCTTAGGCGATACCGCATCTGCGCTGCAGACTATGTCGATCTTCGGCCCCTTCAAGTACCAACGCAGCATCATGATGTCGGCAAAACCCTCCGTGTGATCTCCATGCATGTGCGTAAAGAAGATCGCATTTAGCTGTACCGGAGTCACATCGATCTGTGACAGTCGCATGTTTGTGCCACGTCCAGTGTCGAACTGCAGCTTCATGGCCGCGCAATTGTTGCTGTCGTCGCCGTAACGCACAAGCGTTCCAGCGCCAGCCTGACCGTTGAAAACCGACGGACCGCTCTGGGTACCTGTCAATGTCACGATGAGACATGGAGCGGCTTGCGCTATCGGTACAGTGACTGCTAGCCACATGCCGCTAATAAGCATAATTACTATCTTGAATCGCTTCATGTTCATTCACCTCTTTGATGCCGGCGCATATCATGCACGTCCTTATGCCAAGGACAGCAAACCGACGAGCTTTTATCTTCAGACAGGCGCGGGGCTCTAACGATCAATCGTCAGATTGAAGCGTAACAGGGACTGGCTGATATTGGCCGATTCCGGCAACTCGGTGAATTGGTGCTGACCCGTTGCTGCCGATCGCGATTCTACATAGCGGTCGTTCGTGGCCTTCATTCGATCACTTTGTCGGCTCGCACCAGGATCGACTGCGGAAACTTGATGCCGAGCGCCTTGGCGGTTTTCATGTTCAGCACGAGCTCGAATTTGGTCGGCTGCTCGACCGGAAGATCGGCGGGCTTGGCGCCTTTGAGGATCTTGTCGACGAAATTGGCGGCGCGGTAGTAGAGATCGCCGATGAGCGGGCCGTAGGCCATAAGGCCGCCTTCTTCGGCGAACTGCCGCGTGGGATATATGCCAGGCAGGCGTTGCTTGAGTGCCGAGTCGACTATCTGTTTCGAGTGGAGCGTGATGGAAGGACTCAAAAGTACGAGCAATGCGTTTGAGCGCACTTTGGATATGCTTGCAAATGCCTTCTCGATGTCCTTCGATGTCTCTGCTTCGAATTCATCAAGCTGCAAGCCAAGCGCTCGCGCGGCAGTTCTGGTTTGACTAAGAACACTCGGCTGTACTCTTGTTTTAGGATCGAACAACGTTGCCAGGCGAGTCATTTTTGGATACGTATCCTTGAGCAATTCGACGCGCTTTGCGCTCAGCTCTGCCAAAATCACACTGAGCCCGGTAACATTGCCTTTAGGTTTCGCAAGACTGTCGGCCAAACCCCACGCAACCGGGTCGCCGGTTGCCACCACGATGGGTATCGTTTTTGTCGCCATTTGGGCCGCTTCGGCGCTAACGTCGGCAGTGACCACGATGACGTCGACCTTTAGCTGAACCAGCTCGGCTGCGAGCGCAGGCAGTCGATCTTCTTTTCCTTCGGCATAGCGATACTCGATCGTAACGTTCTTGCCTTCCGTATAGCCATGCTCCCCGAGGCCTCGCTTGAATGATTCAAGGTGCGGTTGGTTCCGGGAGCCGATGAAGAGGATGCCGATCCGCGATATCTTGGTTGTCTGAGCGAATGAACTGAGGGGCGCAGCCAAAGCAGCTGCGCCAAGCGCGACGATCAGTCTACGGCGATTGCTCATCTACCCTCCCGGTCTGGGCTTATTATGCCAAATCAAGCCAAGGACATCGGACTGGCGAATTTGCAGGGGTTTTATGGCCGAACGAGACAAAATTCAAATCTAACTGCAGTGACCGCTTTTGGTCGGTTTGAGCCGATTGCCCGGCGGCCCAAAATTGCCCAGAAGCTGCCATTCCCTGTCAGCTCAAGTCGACTACTACAGATTAGCATGGCAAATTCTTGTTTACTCCGGATCACGTCGATTAGCCCATTACGTAGCCGATTGCGCGCATCAATGTTGCAGTTGATTCCGATGGGCTTGTCCGGACTCTTGGGAGGGTCAGGTCATTCATCAAAATGTTGAAGGTGTTACACGGGTTTATCGCCCGCTAGCGTCACACGGTGCATCACGCGCTTGAACCCGTGGTAATCATTGATCGGATTGTGCTGGGCGCAGCGATTGTCCCACAAGGCGAGCGAGCCCGGCCTCCACTGAAACCGGCAGGTGAACTCGGGTCGCACCTGGTGCTTGAACAGATACTCGAGTAGCGGTGCGCTTTCTTCTTCGGTCCATCCCTTGAATTGGCTGGTGTGGGCAACATTGATATAAAGCGCCTTACGCTGCGTCTCGGGATGCGTGCGCACGACCGGGTGCTCTCCCACCAAAACCTTCAGCGTCGCGCCGCTTTCGCGCAGCCGGTCCTCGCGCGTCTTCGAGACTTCGGCCTTGGTCGAGGTGCTCACGCCGCTCGCGCCGTCGAGCGCGCGTTTGAGACCTTCCGACAGCGTTTCGTAAGCCAGATATTGATTCGCGAACAGCGTGTCGCCGCCATAAGGCGGCGTTTCCACCGCGAAGAGCATGCTCGCCATCGGCGGCTGCTCGAGATAGCTCGTGTCCGAATGCCAGACGCCCCCGAAATTCACGCGCTCGTGCGCGAGCTTGACCACCGGCGTCACGAGTGGACATTCCGGAAGTCCTTTCAACTGCGGATATTCCATCGGTTCTCCGAACGCGCGCGCGAACGCGAGCAGCGCCTGAGGCGTGAGCTGCTGCTCGTGCAGAAAAATCACCAGATGGTCGAGCCATGCCTGCCGGATTTCTGCGACGACTTGAGCTGCGAGTGGACGCGAGACGTCGACTCCGCGTATCTCGGCGCCGAGCGCGCCGGCGATAGGCCGGACCTGAATGTGCCTATAGCTGCGATGCTCGCCGGGGACGAGCCGCCCGATCGTGTTCATGATTTTATTCTCCACTCGAATTGATAGTGATCCTGCTGTATCACTCCGGCGTCTTGAGCTTCGCGATCTCCTGGCACGCGCGCCTGAACACCAGTGCATCGGCGCTGTAGCTGATCATGCGCACGCCCAGACGAATCACGTTGCGCCCGACCGCGGTGTCGATACGGTCTCCGACCGAGGTCATGATGTATTTGCCGTGACGGCGCGCGATGCTCACCATGCGTTCGAGCGCCTGCGCCATCACCGGATGGTCGAAGCCCGCGCCGGGAACGCCCGCCGCGACTGAAAAATCGAACGGTCCGAGGAAGAATACGTCAAGACCCTCCATCGCGGCCAGCGCCTCGAAGTCCTGCACGGTCGCCGGGTCCTCGAGCAGGGGAATGATCAGCATCTCGCGGTTTGCCTGCACCTGAAACTCGTGCCAGTTGGGCGGGCCGTAATTCGCCTGGCGTACTGCGGGACACGAGCCGCGAATACCCTCGGGCTCGTAGCGCGCGGCTCGCAGGAGCGCCTCGCAACTGGCGCGCGTTCCATGCGGAAGCACGAGACCCTGCACTCCCATATTCAGCACTTTCTTGACCAGCCCCGCGTCGACGTCAGGAATGCGAAGCAGCGGCGCTATGCCCGCGGCATCTCCCGCCCGCACCAGGTGCGCGGCCATCGCGAGGTCGATCGGGCTGTGCTCGAAATCGATGATGAAGAAATCCAGTCCCGCGCTCGCCATGACTTCGACCAGCATCGGGCTCGCGCTGAAGTGCATCATGCCCATGACGATTTCGCCGGCGGCGAGTTTTTCTTTTATCGAATTCGGTCGCATGGTTTCTCCTGGATTTTTATCGAATCGCGGAAAGCCGCAGATTGCCGGTCGCGTCGCGGCGCGCGCGCCACCCCGGGAGCACGACAGTGGTGGCGCCATCCTCTTCGATGATGGCCGGCCCCTCGAATATCACGTCTATCGGCAGCCTTTCGCGCTCGTAGACGGCCGCCATGAGCACTGTGCCGTCGACGACCAGCGTGCGCTCCGCCGTCACGGCGTGCGCAAGGCGTTGCACCGCGCCGCGCACGGGCGGGAAGGCGGGCTTGTCCGTCACGCCCACCGAGGTCGTGCGCAGGTTTACGATTTCGATCTCACCCTCCGGATCTGCGCGTCCGTAGTGACGCGCGTACGCGTCGAGGAAATTCTTGCGCAACTCGGCGCGGGAACGTACGCTGCCGGGAAGATCGACCGTGAGCTCGAAGGCCTGGCGCGCATAACGCATGTCGAGCGCGTGCCGGAACCGCATCGCATGCGGTTCGAATCCGCGCTGGCTAAGTTGATCGCGACCCAGGCGTTCGTGCTCGTCAAGCGCTGCAGCAAGCGGCTCCGGATCGAGCGTCGAGAGTCGCGCGACGAAAGTCCGTACGCGCTCGTAGCTCTGGTCGGAAGCGAGCAGTCCCAACGCCGAGAGATTGCCCGGCAGAATGGGAATCAGGATCTCGTGCATCGCAATTTCATCCGCGATCTGAGTTGCATGCATCGGGCCGGCGCCGCCGAAAGCGAGCAGCACGAAATCGGACGGATCGTAGCCGCGCTCGATCGAGATTTCGCGGATCGCGTTGGCCATCTGCGCGACCGCGATGCGCACGATCCCTTCTGCCATGGCCTCGATACTCGCGACGCCGAGCTTGTCAGCGAGCGCACCGACGGCGCGTATGGCAAGCTCGCGGTCCGGGCGGATCCAGCGTCCGAGCAGCCGCGTGCCGAGCCGGCCGAGCACCACGTTCGCATCGGTGACCGTAGGCTCGGTGCCACCACGCCCGTAGCACGCGGGCCCGGGCTCTGCGCCGGCGCTGCGCGGACCCACGTGCAGCGTGTTGCCGCCCTCGACATAGGCGACACTACCGCCGCCCGCGCCGACGGTGTTGATCGCCACTTCGCGGCCTTTGATAGGATAGCCCGCGAACGCCGCTTCATTGACAAAAGCCGGAGTCAGGTTTTCGATCAGGCAGACATCGGTGCTGGTGCCTCCCATATCGCACGTGATGACATCGGCTAGCCCGGCCACTCTTGAAATCCATATCGCACCTGTGACACCGCCGGCGGGCCCGGACAGTATGGTGCGCACCGGAATACTGCGCGCGGTGTCGAGGTCCATGATGCCGCCGCCCGAGGACATCGTGTAGACATTGCCGCGGTAGCCATGCGCGGCGAGCTGCGTGCTGAGCGCCGCCATATAGCGGTCCATCACGGGCAACAGATATGCATTGATGACGGTGGTCGAGAACCGTTCGTACTCGCGAAACTCGGGCACTACTTCCGCCGACGTCGTGATCCAGACTCCAGGCAGCGCGCGGCGCAAAAACGCTTTCGCGCGCAGCTCGTGAGTTGCATCGACATACGAGTGTAGAAAGCATACGGCGATGGATTCGGCGTGGGCTTCGCGGATCGCGTCCGCCACTCCAGCAAGGCCGGTCTCGTCCAATGGCGTGAGCACTATGCCATCGGCGCCGAGCCGCTCCGCGACCTCGAGGCGCAAAGGTCGCGCAACGAGCGGCGCAGGGCGCTGGAACGTGGTGTCGTAGAGGCTCGGCAGCATGCGGCGCGTGCGCCCGATTTCGAGCACGTCGCGAAACCCGGCCGATGTGACGAGCGCGACCACCGCGCCGCTCTTCTGCAGCATGGTATTCGTCGCGACCGTGGTTCCGTGCACGAGCTTGCCCAAACGATCGAGAGCGGGCAGCACGCTCTGCAGGCCGTGCAACACGCCCTGCGATTGGTTAGCTGGCGTCGATGGAACCTTGCCCACGATGAGCTCGCCGCGCTGCGCATCAAAAAGCACGATGTCGGTGAACGTTCCACCGACATCGACTCCGGCGATCAAAGCGTCCACGGCTTGAGCCTCACGCGTTATGGGCGCGAATCGGACGCAGCTCGGCCACGTCGCCTGGCGCGAGGCCGAGGATTGCGAGGCCCGACGCGCCTACGCGACAGCTGTCTCCGGCAAGCTGCGTATCGATGCGCACCCAGGCGAGCAGCGACGGGCCGTGCGGGCACGCGAACTCGATGAGATCGCCGTCGGCGAGCCTCAGTTGCTGTGCTGCGCTCGGCCCGATTTCGACCACGCGGTTCGAACCGCGGTACTCATCGCCATCGAGCTTCGCGAGCCGCAGCAAAATTTTTGCCGCGCGCAGCCGCGCACGCAGCGCTGCTGTGGCTGCCGCGTTGACGTTGTCGCCGCTCAGCACTACGCCATACATGGAGCGCGCGGTCTCAGGCGCAACATAACCGAACCGCACGTCGCGCGCGACCGCCTCCGGCTCGCGCTCAAGCGCGTCGCCGTACCCGCCGCCGCCGGCGGTGCGCTCGATCACGACGTCGTCAGCGCGCAGCGGAAATCCGGTTACTTTGCCCGGAAGTGGCGAAGGCTCGATCTCTTTGCCGTCGCGGCGCACGGTAAAGCGATTGCGCCCGCCGGCGCCGCCGGTGCGCACGCCGTACGGCGGAATTATATTTTTGTCGGAGAGCACCGAGAGCTGCGCTTCGGGCGTGAGCACCCGGATCTCGCGCTGCAGCCCCAATCCGCCGCGCTGGCGTCCGGCGCCTCCCGAGTCCTGCCGCAACAGCATGCGCTCTACGCGCAGCGGGCAGCCGAGTTCCGCCGCTTCGATCGGCTGGATCGACGATATGTCTCCCTCGGCAAAGTTGCGCATCGTGTTGTTGCCGTCGGCTTGGGCAGTGGCCCCTGTGCCGCCAGCGGGAAACTCGGCAAACAGGAAATCGCGAGTCTGACCGGGGTGGCGTCCGCTCAATGTCGTGATGTTCGAGGCGCCTTTGAGATCGCCTACCAGGCGCTCCGGAATTGCCTTGCCGAGCGTGCCGACCACAAGCGCTTCGAGCGCCCGGCGCACTTCGCCGATCGCACCGCATGCTGCCGGGGGCCGCGCGTTGACGACGGTCCCGAGCGGCGCGTTCACTTTGAGCGGCCGCAGCGCGCCGGCATTAATCGGTCCCGCTGGGTCGAGCAATGCTTTCGTCATGGTGAAGGTGGCGGTCGTCGCTGGCGCCGGACCGAGGTTGGCGGGGCCGAGTACTTGCGGAGCGCTGCCGGCAAAGTCCGCGTGGATTTCATCTCCCGTAACGGTCAGCTTGAGCTTGAGCCGCAGCGGCGCGGGCGATTCACCGCTATTGTCGAGATAGGTCTCATACGCATATTCGCCGTCCGGCACATCACGTATCGCGTCGCGCATGCGCTGCTCGGCGCGATCGAGCAGCGCGGTCAGCGCGGTGCGGATCGTGGCTACGCCGAAGCGCCCGGCCATGGCGTGCAGCCGCCGCTCGGCGATGCGGCACGCGCCTTCCATCGCGCTCAAGTCACCGCGCCGATCTTGCGGCTCGCGCACGTTTGCGAACAGCAGATCCAGTACTTCTGTCAGCCACACCCCGCGCCGCGCGATACGCAGACTCGGAATGCGTATACCTTCCTGGTAAATGTCGGTGGCGCTGCCGGAAAGGCTCCCCGGCACCATGCCGCCGATGTCCTGCCAGTGCGCCATCACGCCCACGATCGCGAGCGGCTCGTCGGGGTGGAACACCGGATAGAACAGCCCAACGTCATTCAAGTGCGACCCGCCGGTGTAAGGATCGTTATGCAGGAACAGGTCGCCGGGACCGATATCGCCGCGGTACTTCTCGATCAGCGCACGCGCCGACCACGACAGCGCGGAGATGTGTGTGGGCTGCTCGAGCTCGGAGGCGGCTACGAGATCGCCGGTGGGACTCAACACCGCCGACGAGAAATCGTGACCTTCGATGATCATGCGCGAATAAGCGGTGCGGATGATGATCGTGCGCATCTCACGCACGATCGACGAGAGCCGCGCCTGGACCAGCTCGACGGTGATCGGATCGATAGTGACCGCCGGTTGCACCGCTATGCCTGCCTGCGCATTCGCAGCGGGAATCAGATCGCTCATCAGTCGCGCCGCGCTTCCGCCGCGCAATCGGCTGCCGCGGCAACGAGACTGCGCACGTTTGTCGCTCGATCTATTTCTGCAACCGCGCTAAGCAGCGCTTCGGATTTACCTGCCGCAACGCCGGCTTCGGCGCAGAGCTTGGCGTTCATCTCCACGGCCACGTCCCACGCAAGGCGGTAAGCATCCGCGCCTTCGGTCTCCTGCCATTCCAGTGTTTTCATGTCGTCGAAGGTCACGATGAGCCGCGGCGAATACCGCGCGCGCGAAGAATCTGAAACGATCGTGATTCTACGCACCATCGCGAGTATCGCCTCGTTCGTGAATTCGTGCAGGCCGGCGAAAGTCACATTTCTGCTTGTCCACGCGAGCGCTGTGCAGAACGGTGCGCTCGTTAACGCCTGCGAAAAACTTGAGAACGGCCCGGCGTAACGATTGCCGATGAAATCGGCCTCGAACGGATGCATGTGAATGGCGATCGCACGCGGCTCACGACCCGCGGCACGCGCGCGCAAATCGATCGTGCCACGCACCACGCCGCGCAGGAACTGGCTGATCGGGTAGGGCTTGTAGGTTATCGTCTCGAGCTCGAATTCGTCACCCAGCTTTTCGCATACGCGCCGTCCGTAGCGATCGCTGTCCGAGCCGAATGCCCTGAAAAAGCCGGCGCCGCCTGTCAGCGAACTGAGCGCGGCAATCGCCCCCGCATCAGCCAGACTCGCGCAGAGCAGCCCGTTGCGCGCTGCCAAGCCCGCCTGAAACGGGAGCTCTTCAGTACCGGCATCGATCCATTCACGCAGGCCTCCTGCCGCGCTCGTGGCAAGCGCGAGCGCGCGCGCACACGCATCAGGTCCAAGCTTGATTATCCGTGCAGCGCACGCGGCCGCGGCAAAAACTCCATAGACAGGCGTGGTGCGAAAACCGCGCGCGGTCAGGTCGGCGGCATGATCGCGTCCGATGCGAAGCGCGACCTCGTACCCCGCGACCAGCGCCGCGAGCATCTCGCTGCCCGCTGCATCGAACCGTTCCGCGCACGATAGTGCCGCGGGGATCGCGACCACGCCGAAGTGACCGCAGGGATGCGAGTCATCCTGCACGCGCGAATGCAATAAGACCGCGTTGCCGAATGCCGCTGAATGGAAATCGACCTGACGCTGGTCAAAGAGCCGTGTGGCGCCTTCAGAACCGGACGATAGTTCACCATCCAGCGCTCGAGCCGCCTGCCGCGGTTGCGGCGCACGCACCGAAGCAATACCCACTGCCAACCCGTACAGGAGGCACGCTTTCGCCTTGTGCACGATCGGCTCCGGCAGGCGCTCGCACGCGGCGGCGGCGACAAAATGGCCAAGCTCGGCCAGAATTCCGTCATGTGCGGCGGTCATGAGTTTCTTTACCTGCGCGCCGCCGCCGCGCAGCTGGACGCCATTGCCGGCTTGAGTGTCCTGATCAGTCCGCGCAGGTCCGGACAATCCTGCAAGCCGCGTATCAGCGGCAGCAGCTGCCGCGCACGGCTCGAACCGAGACGCGCGGAGCAATGATCCAGAAATTTGCCATCGACGATCGACTGCGGAATGGGCGCGAGCCATCCCGGCGGATACTCGCTCAGCATCGAGAACTCCCGCCCGTCGGTCAGTGTAATGGTCACGCGGTGCGGGCACGAATGGGGGAACAGATGCTCGAAGGCCGGGTCATGAATGACGTGAATTTTTTCCATCAATTGGAGAACCGCCGCATCGGCGAGCGCGGCTTGCGAGAACGCCGCTAGAGCAACCTTGTTTTTGACCAGCGCGACGGCAACTCCGTATTGATGACCCACCATTGCATCGTAGGGCGTGCGCACCTGCGGCCGGTCTGAAACCTCGATCGACTGTTTGAACGTGGCGATTTCTACACGTCTGATCTGGATCGCATCGAGCTGGTGCCTGCGTTTGAGCTCGAGCGCAGTTTCAATCGGACCATGGACGAAGAAAGCGGTTGGGTACGGCTTTATGGTCGAGTGCATGAACTCGTATCTGACTCCCAACTGCGCATCGAGGCGCGTAGTGTCATGCGCGGACGCCATGACCGCGCAAAACCCCATCGGCCCGTCCAATATTCCTGCGGGTCCCCGTAATCCTTCAGCGCGAAGCTGTGCCACCATCACACCCGATTGCGCGGCGCGCGCTCCGTGGAATGCCGAGTCGAGCATCGATCCATCGAGCTGGTGCTGCCGCAGCCCGGCCGCAGTGGCGCCGGCCAAGCCGAGCACTTCGGCCGTTGCGGTTCCACTCAATCTCAGTATGCGGGCTGCGGCGGCAGCGGCGCCAAATACGGTACACGTGCCCGTACTGTGGAAACCCGCGGCATAGTGACTCGGGCTCACCGCAGCCGCGACCCGCGTGACAACCTCGTATCCCGCAACAACGGCAGACAGGAAAGTCGTCGCGTCGGCCGCATGCTTTTCGGATAAAGCCAAGGCAGCCGCGATGACCGAATTTCCGGGATGCACGTTGCCGGGTTCATACGTGTCGTCGTAGGCATTGATGCGACCGTGGAGCGCATTTAAAAACGCCGCCGTCGGGACCGGATACCCTGCGTCGACCCCGATGATGGTTGCGTCGTCGCCTCGCCCCCACGCAGCGGCCGCCTTTCGC
>DASYSI010000418.1:0-14940 GCA_036003485.1 Burkholderiales bacterium
GCGATAAAACGCGTGGCATAGCCCATCCGCAGCACGCTATCGATCATGTGGTGACCGACATTACGGAAATTGAGGATAGAACCGCGTTTAAGCAAGCTCGAGCTCCTCGCTGAACTTCTCGCTCGGATACTGGAATGCAACCGGCCCATCCGCCTCACCCCAAACAAACTGATGCACGAGGGGATCGTTCGAGGCGCGCATCTGCGCAGGTGTGCCGTGCGCAATCATGACGCCTTCGGACAGGTAATAAACGTAGTCGACGACGTCGAGCGCCTCCTGCACGTCGTGCGTAACTACGATCGAGGTCGATCCGAGCGCGTCATTGAGCTTACGCACCAAGTTACGGATCACTCCCAGCGATATGGGATCCAGACCGGTAAAAGGCTCGTCGTACATGATGAGCATCGGGTCGAGCGCGGTCGAACGCGCGAGCGCAACGCGCCGCGCCATGCCGCCCGAAAGTTCCGCGGGCATCAGCCGGTGCGCGCCGCGCAGGCCCACCGCATCAAGCTTCATCATGACCATGTCGCGTATCATCGTTTCCGGCAGATCGGTATGCTCGCGCATCTGGAATGCCACGTTATCGAAGACCGACAAGTCAGTGAACAAGGCGCCGAACTGGAAGAGCATGCCCATGCGCCGGCGCATCCGGTACAAGCCTTCGCGGTCGAGCTCGTGGGTCAGCTGTCCATCCACGTTTACGCTGCCTTGCGTAGGCTTTAAAACGCCCCCGATCAGCCGCAACAGCGTAGTCTTGCCCGAGCCGCTTACACCCATGATCGCTACCACTTTGCCGCGCGGAATGACCATGTCGATTCCGCTCAGGATCGGACGGCGCTTATCATACGAAAAGCTGACGCCGCTGATCGTTACCAGGTTGTCGGCAGCCACGGAATGAGTCCAAAATCAAAGCGCCGTATTGTAAACTATTCGAGCAAAATCCAGTATCGACGATACTTGAATTCACCACGCCAAGCTGCGCATTGATATCGGTCTGATACCACATGTCGGAAATCGCATTGCGTTTTTCAGGCGTCGCCAAGAACTATGGCCGTACGGCTGCGCTCAACGAGGTCTCGTTCGAGATCGCGTGCGGGGAATTCTTCGGCCTGGTCGGCGTTAACGGTGCCGGCAAGACCACCCTGCTCAAATGCCTCCTCGATTTTTGCGACACGGACTGCGGCCGCATTGAGATTTTCGGCACCTCGCATCGCGTAGCCGCAGCGCGACGACGGATCGCTTTTTTGCCCGAACGCTTCAATCCGCCCTATTACCTGACCGGTGAAGACTTCATCCGCTACGTGCTCCAGATGCAGGCGACCGAATATGACCGGGCTGAGGGCGCACGCATTCTGCATGCGCTCGATCTCGACCTTGCGGCATTGAAGCTTCCGGTTCGCGCCTACTCCAAAGGCATGACCCAGAAGCTCGGATTGGCGGCATGTTTGCTGTCGCGCAAGGAGCTTTACATTCTCGACGAGCCGACCAGCGGACTCGATCCCAAAGCGCGCGCACTGCTCAAGGCTCAGTTGCGCGAACTTAAGCAGCAGGCGCATACCATGTTTTTCACTTCACACGCGCTGGCCGACGTCGCCGAGATCTGCGATCGCATGGCGGTCATTCATGCCGGCAGTCTGCGCTATGCCGGCACGCCAGACGCGTTTTGCCGACAATATGCAAGCAGCGATCTCGAGCAGGCATTCCTGCGTTGCATTGACGGCGCACCGCAACCGGTTTGAAGCGTAACTCGCGCAAGCTATGAGGCTGGAAAACTATCTGGCAAAATAGCTAGTTAGCTCTAAGGGAGAGGCACTTGGAAAAGCCACAAGCGGAAAAACCGCAACACAAACCGGATTTACTGATCGTCGACGACGATCCGCTGATCAGCGACACACTGAACTTCGTGCTAAGCCGCGATTTCAGCGTGTACGTCGCCGAATCGCGCGCGCAAGTCAAAAGCCTTTTGCGCCAGCTCGACAATCCGCCGCAGCTGGCGCTGATCGACCTTGGGCTGCCGCCGACCCCGCATCGACCCGATGAGGGATTCAAGCTGATCAACGAATTGATCGCCTACTCGCCGAGCATCAAGATTCTGGTGCTGTCGGGGCAAAATGACGAGACCAACGCGCGACATGCGCGCACCCTGGGGGCAATCGAGTTCATCGCCAAGCCGTGCGAGCCCGAGAAGATCAAGGATTTGCTGCTTAAGGCGCTGCAGATCCGCGATGCCGAAATCAGCGCGCAGACGGGCGATGTCGGAATGATCGGCAAAAGCCTGCTGATCGAAAAGCTGCTCCAGCAAATCAATCAATACGCAAACGCGCCGTTCCCGGTGCTGATCGAGGGCGAATCGGGGAGCGGCAAAGAGCTGATCGCGGCTGCGCTGCATCGTCAAAGCCAGCGCGCTTCCAGACCGTTTCTTGCGCTCAACTGCGCGGCGATTTCGCCGAATCTGGTCGAGCCGACCTTATTCGGCTACAGCAAAGGGGCGTTCACCGGCGCCACGACTTCGAGGTCCGGTTATTTCGAAGATGCCAAAGACAGCTCGCTATTCTTGGATGAAATCGGCGAGCTGCCGCTCGAACTTCAGGCAAAACTGCTGCGCGTCCTCGAGAATGGCGAATTCCAGCGCGTCGGCGAGACGCAGAACCGCGTCAGCAATGCCCGCGTTATCGCGGCGACCAATCGCGACATGCGCCAGGAAATCCGCAACGGACGTTTTCGTGCCGACCTGTATCATCGGCTGTCGGTGTTCACCATCGCCGTGCCTCCGCTGCGCGATCTGGGCGATGATAAGCGATTGTTGCTTGACCATTTCCGTGAATTCTATGCGCGTCAGGCAACAGTCAAAGCGTTCGATCTCGACGTAAAGGCGATGACCCAGTGGCTCGAATACAGCTTTCCGGGGAATGTACGCGAGCTGCGCAATATCGTGATCCGGCTTACCACCAAATATGCAGGCCAACAGGTCAATGCCGAGCAACTACAGGCCGAACTCGACATGGAGAGCATGCAGATCGATCTGCCGGGCCTGCCCTTGGGCCAGGATTTCAAGTCGGTGCTTGAGGCAGCGAAAAAGCATTTGCAAATCCAGAAGGGCTTCAATCTTGATCTCACGCTGCAACAGTGGGAAAAAGGTTACGTCGAAGCGGCACTCTTGATCACGCAGGGCAATCTATCGCAGGCTGCGAAACTGCTGGGGATCCATCGCACCACGCTTTACAGCCGCATGCAGAATTACGGCACATCCAGCGAAGCGCAGAGTCCGGCAGAGTAGAGCGGCGACACCGCCATTATGAAAACACGATCTACCCGGCTTTGCACCGAATCAAACGGGCAAAGCTGATGTACCATAGCTGATGTACTATAGCCATTTCGGGCTCACTCAGCCGCCGTTTCGCATCACGCCCAATACCGAGTTCTTCTACAGCGGTGGCAATCGAGGCCCTATTCTCGAAGCGCTGATCTACGCGATCAGCCAGGGCGAAGGAATCGTCAAGGTCACGGGCGAAGTCGGCAGCGGCAAGACGATGCTGTGCAGCATGCTGCAGTCGCGGCTGCCGTCAAACGTTGAGACCGTCTATATCGCCAATCCCAGTGTATCGCCGGAGGAAATTCTGCACGCGATCGCGCTCGAAATGCATCTGAAACCGCCGCGCGAGGCCGGTCACCTGGAATTGATGCAGACGATACACGCCCATCTGCTCGAACGTCATGCGCAGGATAAGCAGGTGGTAATGTTTGTCGAGGAATCGCAAAGCATGCCGATTGCGACTCTCGAGGAAATTAGACTGTTGTCGAATCTCGAGACCGCGCACAACAAGCTGCTGCAGATCGTGCTGTTTGGCCAGCCTGAGCTCGAAGACAATCTGCGCCAGCCGCAAATCCGCCAGTTGCGCGATCGCATTACGCACAGCTTTCGCCTGAGTCCCTTAAAACACGACGAAATTCGCGATTACCTCAATTTTCGTATGCGTGCGGCCGGCTATCGTGGACCCGACTTGTTCTCGCGCTCGCTCATCAAAACAATCGCCAAGGCCTCGCATGGACTCACGCGCCGTATCAATCTGCTTGCCGACAAAGCGCTGCTCGCCGCGTTTGCCGAAAATACCCACACTGTCAGCCTAAAACATGTCAAAGCTGCGGTGCGCGACAGCGAATTCAGCGACTACGAACCGCCCCAGCCGCGGTTCAAACTCGGATTGGCGCTGTCGTTCTTAGCCATCGGCGCCGGTCTGGGCATCGTGTTACTTGCCTTGTTCCAAGGGTATCAGGGTCGCGTGTCGCCACCCGCACCCGCCACGAACGTTCCGCCGTCGGCACGCATGCCGTCCGAGCCTGCCGCCACCGTGGCCCCCGCACCGGCAACAACCGATTCAGCGAAGAGCCCGGAGCAGACAAAATCGCCGCCGTCCACGGCGCCGAACAGCTCGACAGCGGCCGCGAAGGGGGGAGCAGAGACGAATACAAGACCCTCTTCCGATCGGGAGAATCAGGCAGCCGAACCCGCGCAACCAATCAGAAAGCCAGATACTTCTATAGTAGGCACTGACTTACAAGAATCAGCCCCGAGCGGGGATCCATTGCAAATTCGGCTCGCCGCGACCGAAAGCTGGTTAAAGCATCAGGACAAAAACACCTATAGTATCCAGCTACTGGGTGCGGACAATCCGCAACAGCTAAAGCATCACCTCAATGTAATTAGCAAATATGTTGAAATAAATGACATTTTTGTGTACCGTACTGTTGCGAAACAAAAACCGTCGCTAACGGTGTTGTATGGGACTTTCAATGATCGCGCGGCCGCGCGAGATGCGCTGGCCCAGCTGCCTGCACCGTTGAGAGCGTACAAACCGTTATTGCGCTCGGTTCAGGGCATACGCGCCGAAATCGCCCAACGCTAGCCCTCTTGGCACGAGCGGTCGCAACGGCGGCGCTAAATCGCGGCGTACTAGCGACGATGTTAAACAGGGGGTAGCACATGCTTGCAAACCTAGCGTTCAACGGCGTGTTGCGCGACGCGGTCACCCGGACACGCGGACATGCTGTCGCGCGCGCCGCTATCATTGCTACTTTAACCGTGCTTTCGCTTGCCGGCTGTTACAAACGCTCCGTGCTGCCGCAATCCGAAGGCCACGTCACGGCACCCGCGACAAAAACTTCCCTCGCAGATGTACCGCCGCCAGCGCGCGTCAGCACTTTCCTGCCACCACCTAAACCGACGGTCAAGCCTCCCACCTACAGTGTGGTCGTGAGCGAAGTGCCAGTGAAGGAGTTGCTGTTCGCTCTTGCGCGCGACACTAAGCAGAACGTCGACATTCATCCCGGATTGCAGGGACTCGTCAGTCTGAATGCAATCAATGAAACCCTGCCTGCGATCCTCGAACGCGTCTCCAAGCAAGTCAACATGCGCTACCGCATCGAGGGCAACACGATCATCGTGTCGCCCGATTCACCCTACATGAAGACCTACAAGGTCAACTACGTCAACATGACGCGTGAGACGACCTCGACGATCGGCGTCTCCGGCCAGATCCAGGGCGCCACCGGCGGCAGCACGACCGGAGGCGCCGGGGGTGCAAGCAGTGGTGGCGCTGCCACAAGCGGTCAGACCAATGCATCGAATACAGTGGTCAAGACAGTATCGAACAATAACTTCTGGGAGTCGCTGCGCGACAATATACGAGCGATTCTGGCGTCCACCCGGAATCAAAGCCTGACCTCAGAGCAGCGGGCCGAACGCGCTGAGACGCAACGCAGCGCGCGCGAGGAGCGCCTGCAGCAAGCCGAAGCCGTGGCGCGCGCAGGTCAAGCCGCACCGCAATTGTTCTCCAGCGTCTTCGGCAGCCCGGCGCTGGCTATCCCGATAGCGGGCGACGTGCGCGATGATATCGTGCTCAATCCAGTTTCCGGAACCATCAGCGTGCTTGCGACTGAAAAACAGCACGCGCTGATCCAGCAGCACATCGATAGCATTTCGCAGATATCGCAGCGTCAGGTTCTGATCGAAGCGACCATCGCCGAAGTCACGCTATCGGATGCTTACCAAGGCGGCATCGACTGGAGCCGCCTCGCAAACAGCGGTGGCATCAGCTTTACACAATCGCTGATCGGCAGCGTCCCCAGTGCCTTCAACCCTGGAAGCCTGACAATCGGCTACACCAACCCCACCTCGTCCATCGGCAACATCGCTGCCAGCATCAAGCTGCTCGACCAGTTCGGCAATACGCGCGTACTGTCGAGCCCGAAACTGATGGCGCTTAACAACCAAACGGCGCTCTTGAAAGTTGTCGACAATATTGTTTATTTTACGATCGAAGCCACCACTACAACCGCTGCTAACGTGGGCACGAATACGACCTTCAATACGACGGCGCAGACGGTGCCGGTCGGCATGGTGATTACTCTGACTCCGCAAATCAACGACAACGGTCAGGTCACGCTCACCGTCAGGCCAACCATTACGCGTATAAACGGCTTTGCCAACGATCCGAATCCCAGCCTCTGCAGCGCGGCTATCGCCGCCTCCAACGCCGGCAAGTGTCTGACCAATCCGGTGCCCCAGATACAAACACGCGAGATGGAATCGGTGCTGCAGCTCGTAAGCGGCCAGACCGCGGTCCTCGGTGGTCTCATGCAAGACAATACTCAATACAACCGCAATTCGGTGCCGGGGGTCGGCAACCCCGTAAATACCGGCGTCCTGAGCGAACTGTTCAGCATGCGCGACGATAAAATCTCGAAATCCGAGCTCGTGATTTTCCTGCGCTCGACGATGATTCCCAATCCGTCGCTCGAGAGCGATGAGCTGAAGTTCTACCAGCGGTTCCTGCCACATCAAACCGACACGCCGACCGAAACCAATCCGGGTGAAAAAGCGGGCGCACTCAGATGAGTCTTTTGATGAAGGCCTTGGAAAAGGCCGCCAAAGACCGCGAAGGATCCGAGACCGGGCGCGCGGTCGCGGCCCAATCGGGCACCCGAGTCGCGGCGAGCGCCGCAGCCGCCAAATCCGAGCTGATGCTCGAACCGCTTGCAACGCAACCAGCAACGCCACGGGCCGCGGAGTCGCGCGAATCGAGTCCGTCTCCGCGCAGACCGGCGGGCGCGACGCCAACTGCAACTGCAGCGGCATCGAGCGATTCCACGCAGGCGGCTAATATGATTCGTGCCGGACGGCACGAAGCCGGCGGCGGCGTCGCCGCGTACGCGCGCGAACACCCTTTGGTCATTTTCGGTACATTCGCTACTCTGTTTGTCATCGGTTACGGCACTTACGTTTATCTGCAAATTATGAATCCCGGGCTGTTAAGCGCGCCGCCCCGCATGGCGCAGTCGCCGCCCAGGACCCCCATCGCACCGGCGCCGGTCCCGCCGCCGGCCGCGTCCACCGCGAGCGGCGGCACGATCGCCTCGGCTCAGCCGCCGGTGCCCCTCACGTCGTTGCTGCCACAGCTGCAGGAGAGCGCGGAAAAGGAAAAACCTGAACCGAAAACACCAGCGCCGCCAGTTCCTGCGGCGGCGGCCGGCGCGGCAAGCGCGCCGCCAGCGTCCGTTGCGGCAGCCGCGCCGCGAGCCCCGCGTGACACGATCAAAATCACCGCCGGTGGCGCGACCCCGACCGTCAGCCCACTCAATGCAGAGGCCTATGCCGCGCTCGCCGCCGGCAACTTTGAATCATCGCAACGGCTTTATAGCCAATTGCTGCGCAGCGAGCCCGGCAATGTCGACGCGGTGCTCGGCCTTGCCGCAATCGCGACCCAGCAGGGTGACAGCGATGCGGCGACCCGGCATTATCTTAAAGTGCTGGAACTCGACCCGCGCAATGCGCTCGCGCAGGCAGGATTGATCGGCATAGCCGGCCGCGCCGATCCTCAAGGTGCCGAAACCCGTGTCAAGCAATTGATCGCGCGCGATCCTTCAGCCTATCTTTATTTCACGCTTGGCAACACCTATGTCGACCAGAATCGCTGGCCGGATGCACAACAGGCATTTTTTCAAGCCTACCACCTGCAGCCGGATAATCCGGACTACGCTTATAATCTGGCGGTCGCGCTCGAGCAGATTGGTCAACCCAAACCCGCGCTTGATTTTTACCGTCGTGCTGCGCAACTCGCGTCAGCCAAAGGCCGGGTCAACTTCAGCATTGCCGCAGCTCAGGATCGCATCAGCAAGCTCGAAAAAGTCGCGCAGTAAGGCGCTGCTGCTCCAGGATGCAACCGCGTCGAAACGGCACAGGGGCGGAGCAATGCGGCGCATTTTACTGTTCGCGGCAAATCTTGGGCCTTACAATAACTCGATGACAAGCGTTCGCCGTCCACGCCTAGCTCGGAGCCCGCGTCTTTCGTTCTGGAGTCCCATCTGCGCCGGACGGTGTGTCACGCGCCTACATCATTCTCGATCAGATACGAATGGCTGAACAGCGCAAAAAGCTGCGTCTAGGCGAACTGCTGGTCCAGCAGGGTTTAGTTACACCCGACCAGCTCGGCATCGCGCTCGCCGAGCAAAAACAGAATAACATCCCGATCGGCCGGCAGCTGGTGCGCTTGGGGTTCGTCACCGAAGCTGCGATCCGCGACATCATGGCGCGCACCGTCGGCCAGGAATCGATCGACCTCGCGCAGGTAGTCGCCGACCCCGAAGCGTTGAAAATGGTACCGCAGGATTTCGCGCGGCGTCATCGTCTGCTCCCAATCGCCTACAACGCCGAGGAGCGCCAGCTCAGCATTGCGACCACGGAGATCTTCAACGTCGTTGCGCTCGACCAGTTGCGCGCAACGCTGGGACCCAGCGTCGAAATCAAGACTCAGCTCGCCGGCGAGGCGCAGCTCGAGGATTACATCGATCAGTTCTACGGGCACGAACTGTCGGTCGACGGCATCCTGCAGGAGATAGAAACCGGCGAAATCGATTACAGCAGCCTTCAGGCGGGAGGCGATGAATATACGCAGCCGATGGTGCGGCTGGTGAATGCACTGCTGGTCGATGCCGTAAAGCGCGGCTCATCCGATATCCACTTCGAACCGGAATACGCTTTCCTGCGTATTCGTTACCGGATCGATGGCGTGCTTGAAACGGTCAGGAGTCTGCACAAAACCTACTTGCCCGGAATCACCGTGCGTATCAAGGTGATCAGCGACATGAATATCGCCGAGACGAGGGCTCCGCAGGATGGTCGGCTGTCGCTGACGCTAAACGGCCGTCCGATCGATTTCCGCGTCTCGACACATCCGACGATCAGCGGCGAGAATATCGTGCTGCGAATACTCGACCGCGAAAAATCGATCATCAGTCTCGACAAAATGAACCTGCCGAAACCGACGCTCACCAAGCTGAGCCTGATGCTGGCGCGTCCCGAAGGCATCCTGATAGTGACCGGCCCTACCGGCAGCGGCAAGACCACCACACTCTATTCGTTGTTGTCGCAGGTCAATGACGAGACCGTCAATATTATGACGCTCGAGGACCCGGTCGAGTATCCGCTGACATTGATGCGCCAGACTTCGGTCAATGACGCAGTGCGCATGGACTTCGCCAATGGCATCCGCTCGATGATGCGCCAGGACCCGGACATCATCCTCGTCGGAGAAATTCGCGACCAGGACACGGCAGAAATGGCGTTTCGTGCCGCCATGACAGGTCACCAAGTGTTCAGTACGCTGCATACCAATTCGGCGCTGGGCGCATTCCCGCGCCTGCTCGACATCGGCATCCGCCCCGACATCATGGCGGGCAATATCATCGGCGTCATCGCGCAACGATTGGTGCGCGTGCTGTGCGTGAACTGCAAGGAAGCCTACGTGCCGACTCCCGATGAACGGCGCATACTCGGCGCGGCAGCGGCGAAAATCGATCACATCTACCGCCCGATCGGTTGCAGCAGATGCAACAACAAAGGATACAAGGGGCGCAGTTCGGTGATGGAACTGCTGGTGATGGACAGCGACCTCGACGAACTGGTCGCGCGCCGTTCCACAGCCAAGGAACTACGCGCTGCGGCGCTTGCCAAAAATTTTCATCCGCTCGCCGAGGAAGGCGTGGCGCGCGTGCTCGACGGCACGACGAGCATTGCAGAGGTGGCGCGTGCCATCGACCTGACAGGCCGGTTCACATGATAAAAATTTCGGACTGCGCGCTGCGAGTTTCAAGGCGATGGATACGCGCCTGCGTTTCGTCCGCCAAGCCCTCGAAATTGCACGCTCGACACCGGTAACTGAATTAACCGTGCCGGCCTTTCAGTACAAAGCCGTCGACAAATCCGGACGCCCGGCACGCGGCGCACTTGACGCAGTGAACGAAGTCGACCTCGAATTGCGGCTGCGCCGCATGGGGCTTGATCTCATCACGTTCCGCGAAATCGAAAAAACCGGGGGTCGATTCGGCGGCCACGGCAAGATTACGCGCCGCGACCTGATCACTTTTTGTTTCGACATGGAGCAAATTACGCGCTCCGGCATTCCGCTGCTCTTTGGCATCCGCGATTTGCGTGATTCGATCGAAAGCCCCCGCTTTCGTGAAATTCTAACGACCTTGCTCGAAGACATGGAAGGCGGCCGCATACTGTCTCAGGCGATGTCGCAACACCCTTTTGTGTTCGACAACGTGTTCGTGAGCCTGGTGCGCGCCGGTGAGCAGGCCGGTCAACTTACCAAGGTGTTCGAGAATCTTGGCAACACCCTCAAATGGGAGGATGAGCTCGCCTCGCAGACCAAGCGGCTGTTGATGTATCCGGCGCTGGTGCTGGTGGTGGTGCTGAGCGTCATGCTGTTCATGCTGATGTACCTCGTGCCGCAGGTGGTGCAGCTGCTCAAAACCATGGGACTCGCATTGCCAGTGCAAACGCGAGTGCTTATTTTTGCATCCGATTTCATCATCCATTACTGGCCGTTTGTTTTCAGCGTACCGATCGCGCTCGCGATCGTGGCGGCGGCGCTGGTGCGGCAAAGCCCCAAGGCCAAATACTGGTGGGATTACACGAAGCTGCATTTGCCCATTGTCGGGCCGATCCTGCAAAAAATCATCCTCTCCCGTTTCACCAATTTCTTTGCCCTCATGTACCAATCCGGCATTACCATTCTGGATGCGATCAGGAGTTCGGAGGCAATTGTCGACAACCGGTTCCTCGCCGACGGTCTGATGCGCGCCGGCGCGCAAATCAACTCCGGTGAAAGCCTTACGGAAACGTTCCAGAACCTCGGCATTTTCCCCCCCCTCGTGATTCGCATGATGCGCGTCGGCGAAGCCACCGGCGCGCTCGATACCGCGCTGCTCAACGTTACCTATTTTTATAACCGCGATGTCAAAGAAGCCGTCGACAAGGGACTCGCCATGCTTGGGCCCGCGCTCACGATTGTGCTCGGCGGCTTGCTCGCGTTCACCATATGGTCTGTCCTCGGACCGGTGTATGATATTCTGGGAAAAGTCAAGTTCTAGTTCAGGGAAATAGATCAATGCTTGATCGCAAGAACGGTTGCGCCGGCCATGGCAAGTAAGCTGCTGATTTCAGTATCCGCTACACAAGTCTGCGCGGCGCGCTGGCAGGGTGGTCGCTTCGCTACCTGCAGCGTGTTCGATAACAGCGAAGAAGGCCTTAGCGCCTTCCAGGAATATCTTGCCCAAATCCGCAATCTGTCCGTGCACATGATGGTGGACGCGGTCGAGGAGGATTACCGTATCGAGTTGTTGCCGCACGCGTACGGCAGCGAGCGCAGCGAAATGGTGAACCGCAAGTTGAAGCAGTTTTACCGCAACACGCCCTACTGCAGCGCACGCAGGCAAAGCCGCGAGGCCGGAAAACGGCGCGACGATCGTTACTTGTTCTGCGCGCTCACCAATCCGGAATTGATCGCAGCGTGGGTCGAGGCGATTATCGAGCGCGGCCTGCCCATAGCTGGGATTTACCTGCTGCCGACGGTCAGTCAGGGATTGGTCGAGAAGCTGGAGATCGATCAGACCAACTTGCTGGTAGTTTCGATCCACAGCTCGGGCACGCGGCTCACGTTCTTCCGCGACCAGAAGCTGCGCGTCAGCCGCCTCGCGCGCATCGATCTCGCGGGCCAGCAGGCGATCGAGGGATACGCCGAGGAAATCTCGAACACGCGCCTTTACCTGCATGCGGTGCGCGTAATGACGCTCGATGAGCAATTGTCAGTGCTGATCATCGACCGCGAAGACTCGCTGACAAAACTCGCGCAAGCGATCGCGCAAGACAGTCAGAATATCGAATGCCGCCGCCTGGGCCGTCAGGAGATTATCTCAGGCCTGGGCATTTCTGCGCCTGCACTCGATTCATCCAGCGCCGCGCTTTATCTGCACCTGCTGGGGCTGCGCGCACCCGATAGTAATCTTGCCCCGGCCGACATCACTCAGCGCTACCGCCAGCACCAGGGGCAGCGTCGTGTCTATGCGGTGACCGGCGCGACCGCTTTCGCTGCTGCCGCATGGTGCGCGATGAGCCTATATCAGATTTTCGACACTCAGTCGGAGACCGAAGCCGCACGGCGCCAGACAGCGCAACTTCAGGCGCAATACCAGGAAGCGACGCGCCAGTTTCCAGCCGCGCCCACGACCGCAGAGAATCTGAAGCGCGCGGTCGATATCTCGCAGAAAATCGGCGCGACTACGCGTTCACCCGAACCCATGATGAGATTGGTAAGCCAGGCTCTGGATCGTCATCCGGCCATCGTTCTGAAAACTCTAGGCTGGAAATATGACCGCACCGATATCGATGCCGAACCGGGTGGCCGCACGACCAAGCCAACGGCGGAACCATCCGCGCCGCCGATAGCGGTCGGCCGCAAGCAGAGCGGATTGGTCGAGGGTGACGTGCGCCCGTTCCGCGGCGACTATCGTGCCGCAATTGATGAGATTAACCGTTTTGCCGACACGTTGTCGCAACAGCCGGAAGTGGCGGAGGTCAGAGTGGTCAAGATGCCGCTCAACATCAACCCGAGCCTGACTCTCTCGGGCAATACCACCGAAAGTCTCGAGCAGACCGGCAGGGCCGAATTTAAGTTGCTGTTGGTCCTGAAGCAATCATGAATTCGGCCGACCTGCTTGCGCTGAGAAATCCGGTGATTGCGCTGATCCTGATACTGGCGCTCGCCGCCGGACTCATTTATTACCTCGATCAGTCGCTGACCGCCGCCAAACGCGAGCTCGCCGGACAGCAAGTCCAGCTGCGAGAAGCACGCACGCGCCTGCAGAAATCCGGCGACGAGAAACAGATCATCGTGCGCTATCTGAGCAACTACCAGTACTTGCAGCGGCTCGGGTTCGTCGGCGACGAACAACGAATCAACTGGCTCGAGGGTTTGCGCCTTTCGAATCAGCAGACGCAATTGTTCGGAGTCGATTATCAAATCGGCGCGCAACAGCCGTACCCCTACGCGAGCGAGCTCGAACCGGGTCAGCTTACGCTGCAACAGTCGCTGATGAAAATAACTTTCCGACTGCTGCACGAGGGCGACTTGCTGCGTTTTCTGGGCACGCTGGCAAAACAGGGCGTCGGTGTTTTTTCGGTCAACCAGTGCATGATACAGCGCATCGACACAGGAGGAAGCATTCGCTTCCAGCCTAATCTGCAAGCCGAATGCGAGCTGGCATGGATCACCGCAAGGCCCGCCGCCCCCGGGGATAAAAAATTGTGAGCGCAAGATTGTTCATGATGGCATGGCTTCTGTTTTACGCCGGCGCCGCGATGAGCGCAGATTTCGGCCGTATGTTTTTTACGCCGGAGCAGCGCGCCACCCTCGACGACGCGCGCAAGAAGAATCTGCGCATCGAGATCGGCACCGAAAACGTGCAGCCGGCCACATCGCCAGCGCCGCAGAATCTGAGCGTCAACGGCATCGTGCGGCGCAGCGATGGCAAGAGCACCGTATGGCTCAACAATCGCGCCGTCACCGAACCGCGCGCCGGCGATATCAACGTCGTGACCGGCAAAAATGACAATCGAGTGAAACTCACCGATCCCGCGAGCGGCCACAGCGTCGACCTCAAAGTCGGCCAGTCGGTGGAGATCGTCAGTGGCACCGTCCAGGAGAACTATGTACGCCGTCCGACTTCGAAACCCGAAGTCAAATCCGAGCCTGAATCCGGATCGATCCCGGCAAGCGCCGCGCAGGCGAATGCCGGCGAGCCCGTTACATTGCGCAGCCGCAGAGCCGCTCAGCGCCGACGCGTCATCGACGACTTGATCGACGCGGCAGCCGCCGGCGATCAGCGGGACAATCGCGCGCCGAGTCCCGATCGCACGGAGGTTCCAACAGCGCCTAATCCGATGGTGCGTGAACCGGCGTATTGATCGATGCGGTTCGCGCCGGTTCACGCATGCCACGCGATCGGCAATCGTCAGCGCGGAGTGGCATTGATCATCCTGGTCGTGCTGCTGCTAATCGGCGTTGGCGCAGCGCTCTTTGCGTTCATGCGACCCGCGTCGCAAGCGATCGAGCGTGACAAAGTAACAGCGGCGGCGCTGGCGCAGGCGAAAGCAGCGCTGATCGGATACGCAGTTGCATGGAGGCTCGACATCCCAGGCCCGACCCCTCGTGTGGGTGACTTCCCTTGCCCGGACATGAACAACGACGGCACTGCGGGAGCTTCGTGTAGCAATGGCGGTGGCACGACTTTAGGAAGGCTGCCATGGAAGACGCTCGGTCTCCCGGACCTGCGCGATGGTGACGGCGAAAGGTTGTGGTACGCAGTTTCCACCAACTTCAAGAATAATCCCGCAACGAGCTGCGTGTTACCGTCTGACCCTGGCTGCCTGAACAGCGACTCGCGCGGCACAATTACAATCCGCGACAGCACCGGTGCTCTCATCAACGATGGCTCTAACCCTGATCCCTACATACCCAGTGGAGCAATCGCCGTTGTAATCTCACCCGGCAGCATTTTGCAGCGGCAGGGAACCGCGTCTCCCCAAGACCGTAGTTGCAC
>DASYSI010000419.1:0-3491 GCA_036003485.1 Burkholderiales bacterium
CGCGATGACCGCAAACGCGTTCAGGCCGCTCGCAACCATGCCGCGAGCGGAGGATATGACGAGACGTTCCGGCTGGTGCGCCCCGACGGATCAATACGCTGGGTGCATGATCGCGCGTTTCCGATCCGGCACTCCAATGGCGAGATTTACCGAATCGCGGGAATTGCAGAAGATATTACCGAACGCAAGCATTCCGAGGAGCGTGTACTGCATCTCGCGCATCATGATGCACTCACCACTTTGCCCAACCGCAAGCTCTTCTATGATCGGCTCGAGCACGCACTTGAGCAGGCACAGCGCAGAAACTGGACCACCGCTGTCATGTTCGTCGATCTCGACGGGTTCAAGGCCGTCAACGATACGCTCGGACATGGCGTCGGCGATCAGGTGCTGCAGCTGGCGGCGTCCCGCCTCACACAGTGCGTGCGTGCCGAAGATACCGTCGGCCGCTTGGGCGGCGACGAATTCGCCGTCATTCTGTCCGAGCTCGCGCACGAGCAGGCCGGCAGCGTCGTAGCGCAGAAAATCATCGACACAATGGCCAGGCCGTTTTTGGTCGATAGCCACGAAGTCTTCATTACAGCGAGCATCGGCATCGCAATCTGCCTTCCCGCGACGAGCAATGCCGACACCCTGATGAGCAACGCTGACGCCGCGATGTACGACGCCAAGAAGCTCGGCAAGAACAATTACCAGTTCTATACCGCCGCGATGAATGAGCGGTCGATGCAGAAACTTCTGCTGGAAAAGGACCTGCGCAACGCGCTGGCGCGCGACGAATTCGTGCTGCATTTTCAGCCCAAGGCGAATCTGCGCACGGGCCAGATCACGGGCGTCGAGGCGCTGCTGCGCTGGCAGCGTCCGGACGGCCGCCTGGTGCCGCCGCTGGAATTCATTCCGGTGCTCGAAGAGTCGGGCCTGATTGTGCCCGCGGGCGAATGGGTGCTGCGCGCAGCATGCGCCCAGCTACGGGCGTGGCAGCAAGAGGGCATCACGCCGGTGCCAATAGCGGTCAACCTTTCAGCCAAGCAGTTCCACCAGCAGGACATCGTGGCGATGGTGATGCGCGCGCTGCTCGAATACGACGTCAATCCCGGCTTACTGGAGCTTGAGATTACGGAGAGCGCGGCGATGCACGACGCGAAGGCGACGAGTGCAACGCTGCATAAGTTAAAGACGCTGGGTGTGCGCATTGCGATCGACGATTTCGGCACCGGCTACTCGAGCCTGTCTTACTTGAAGGGTTTCCCGATTGACTCGCTCAAGCTCGACCGCTCGTTCGTGACCGAGCTTCCCGGCAACCAGGAGGACGCGTCGATCGCGCAGGCGGTGATCACGATGGCGCACGCGCTGCGGCTGAAAGTCGTTGCCGAAGGCGTGGAGAACGACGCGCAGCTCGAATTTCTTGCAGCGCACATCTGCGACGAGATGCAGGGCTATTATTTCTCGCGTCCGCTGCCTGCCGCGCTGTGCATGCAATTTCTGAAGGAACAACGCAAGCTGCCATCGCGCCCGGCGCATGACCGCGGAGTCGAGCAGCGCACGCTCGCGATTGTAACCTCGCCACCGCGGCCGAAAAGATGATCCCGCATGACGGCCAGCGCGAGCGGCGCGCACTGCAGTTGACAGCCTAGCAGGCTGATGCAGAACCCCATGGGGTCCTGCATCAGCCTGCTAGCTAGGCGCTGGGTCGAAATGCGCGCGTAGTTTCGATTACTGCACCGCTCGACAACATCAAGGCCAGCCGAGCAGCGGCTGGCTTTTTTTTGTCCCGCCTTGTAATCGGTTCCAGTCTGGACAATGCGCGATAATCTCATTCTCGGGCATGCCGCTAAGGAATCCAGCGATGGCCTATGAATATGATCTGTTCATCATCGGAGCAGGCTCGGGAGGCGTGCAGGCGAGCCGCATTGCCGCGAACTTCGGAGCGCGAGTTGCTCTTGCCGAGGAGCGTTATCTCGGCGGAACGTGTGTCAATGCCGGCTGCATTCCCAAGAAATTATTCGCCTACGCCGCGCAATTCCGAGACGATTTCGAGGATGCCAGAAGCTATGGGTGGCGGATGGGGACGCCCCAATTTGATTGGAAGACGCTCGTCTCGAACAAGAATGACGAGATCGAGCGCCTCAGCGCAGTGTACCAACGGAAGTTAAAGGATGTAAACGTTGCAATCTTCCGATCGCGAGCTACAGTTGCGGACCCGCACAGTATCGAAGTAGCCGGGCGGAGGATTACGGCCGAGCACATCTTGATCGCCGCGGGAGGCTGGCCGCGAATGCCTTCGATTCCGGGCGCCGAGCTGGGCTTTACGTCCAATGAGGCCTTTCATCTGAGCACTCTGCCCAAGCGCATGGTCATCGTCGGCGGCGGCTATGTAGCCGCGGAATTCGCTTCCATTTTTCACGGACTTGGCGTCGATATTACAGTGGTGCACCGTGGTGGACGCCTCCTGACAACTTTTGATGCCGACCTCGGGACTGTCCTCGGCGAGCAGATGCAGTCAAAAGGTATCCGAATTCTTTTCTGGAGTCACATCGCGGCCGTTGCCAGGCGATCCGCGCTCGACATCGCGTTGACGGATGGGACCGTACTCGAAAGCGACGCGATCATGTTCGCGACAGGGCGCACCCCCAATGCGCGCGGACTCGGTCTGGAAAATGCCGGCGTGACGCTGAGTTCCAGCCACGCTGTCATGGTCGATGCGAATTATCAGACGAGTGTGCCCTCGATACACGCGATCGGCGATGTCACCGACCGTGTGCTGTTGACGCCGGTAGCGCTTGCCGAAGGAATGGCTGTGGCCGACAGGCTGTTCAACAAGGGTGAGAAGACGGTATCGTACGACAATATCCCGACCGCAATCTTCAGCAATCCGAACGTGGCAACAGTTGGCCTGTCCGAGGCGCATGCGCGCATTCGCGGTTTGGACATTGCGATTTTCAAATCGAGCTTCACGCCGCTCAAGCGCGTGTTGACCGCCCGCTCAGAAAAGGTCTTCATGAAGCTCGTTGTCGACAAGCAAAGTCAGCGCGTGCTCGGAGCCCACATGGTCGGGCCTGAGGCAAGCGAGATCATCCAGGGTTTTGCCGTCGCGCTGAATTGCGGAGCTACCAAGCGTCAGCTCGATGCTACCATCGGCATACATCCGACCATGGCAGAAGAATTTTTGACGATGCGTGAAGCGGTGCCGTGATGACGAATTTATCTGACCGTCGCGTGCTCGCGATCAATACCGGTTCATCGAGTCTCAAGGCCGCGCTATATCAGATAAGCGAGACGCAGCTGCTCGTGTTGTCGCTCGAGGTGAGCCGCATCGGCGCTGCCGACAGCCACATGCGCATCACCGATGCCGGTGGGGCCGCATTGTTCGACCGCCATGCTCCGGTGTCCGATCAAGACGCGGCGCTGCAAGCGGCGTTCGACTGGCTTCGCCAGCACGATTATCTCGGGCAATTGCATTGCGTGGGCCACCGCGTCGTTCATGGCGGAAG
>DASYSI010000420.1:0-1542 GCA_036003485.1 Burkholderiales bacterium
CCGTGGCGGGTCCGGTATATCCATGTGCTGCGAGCTGCGCCGCGATGATGCCGGCGTGCGCCGCCCAGCCGGGATGCATGCGTTTGGTCCATGCGCCATCGCTGAGAAACTCGAGTGAGCCCGCAGCCTGGCTGCCCGCGATGCCGATCGCGTGTGCAGTCTGGGACATGTCGAGCCCGAGCAACTTCCCCGCGCCGATGGCCGCGCTAAACACTCCGCACACGCTGGTCGCGTGAAAGCCACGCGCGTGAAACGCCGCGGGTGCGGCCATACCGATGCGCAATGCTGTTTCGTACGCCGCTACGGCCGCAACGATGGCCTCGGCGCCGGATGTCCGCAACCGTTCACCCATCGCGAGTACGACCGGAACCACCACGGCGCTCGCGTGCATCAGCGCGACGCTGTGCGTGTCGTCGTAATCGTTGCCGTGCGCGAGCGCGCCGTTGTAAAAAGCCGCCCATCCCGCAGCCGCTCGCTGCATGGAGCCAATCAGTGTTGCCTCGTCGCTCGCGCCCTGCGCGGTCACCACCTTCGAGACGGCATCGGCATATGGCATGCCAACGCTCGCGAGGCAGACGCCCACGGTATCGAGCAATCGCAGCCGCGCATTCGCGACAACTTCAGGCGGGATGTCTCCAAAATTCAAGCGGACTGCGAATTCTGCCAGTGCGCACGCGACGCTCATGAGTGATCTTTCTTAAGGCGACCTGGGAATGCAAATGATTGCGGATGTATGCAATGCTGCCGTGAATTTATCGGGGCTTACTCTGCTTTGATGCCGGCATTCTTGATAAGATTCGCATAGAAGACGATTTCCTTCTTGATTATCGCGCCAAACTCATCCGGCGGTGCGGTCATGGGGTCGAGTTCCACCGCAGCCAGCCGCTGGATGACAGCGGGCGTGCTAAAAATGCGCGCGAGCTCTGCATTGAGCTTTGAGATAACTGCGGCCGGCGTGGCGGCAGGTGCGAGCAGCCCGTACCAGCTGGTGATATCGAAACCTGGATAACCCGATTCGGCGATTGTCGGCACCTCCGGCAGTGCTTTCGAGCGCCGCGGACCCGATACCGCGATCGCTCTGAGCTTGCCCGCCTTGATCAATCCCAGCGATGTTGCGAGGCTGCCAAACGCCAGTTGTGATTCACCGCTCACGACGGATGCGGTGGCGGGCGCGCCGCCTTTGTACGTGACATTCACGATGTTAATGCGCGCGCGCAGCTTCAACGCTTCGGCAGCAAGGTTCGTGTTGCAGCCTATGCCGCAGGACGCGTAATTGAGCTCGCCTGGCCGCGCTTTCGCGAGTGCGATTAGTTCCTTGAGCGATTTGACCGGCACGGATGAGTGCACGAACAGCACCAAAGCACTGGAAGCGACGACTCCGACCGGCACGAAATCGCGTACGAGGTCGTACGGCAGCTTCGGATACAACGTCATGCTCGGCGCGAGCGCGCTGGAGAGACCCATCAACAGCGTGTAGCCGTCGGGGGCGGATTTGGCAACAGTCTCTGCCGCAATATTACCCGCCGCTCCCGTCCGATTGTC
>DASYSI010000421.1:0-29371 GCA_036003485.1 Burkholderiales bacterium
GTGGGGCAATCGGTTTCGTTGTCACGCGCCGAGCTCCGAATTCGGCCCGGGTGATCTCGCACTCGCTTATGTCGAGTTCGACGTGCCACGCGGGAGCGTCGATGGCATCGCGCGCTTTTACCGTGAAGCCTTGAAGGCGACCGCGAATATCGAGCAGCGTGGTGGCGAAGCGGTCGCGAGCGTCGAGGCCGGCAGCGCCCAGAAGCTGCTGTTCCGCGAAACGAGCGACCCGCTGCCGCCGTACGACAATCATCACATCCAGATTTATATCGTTGATTTTTCCGGACCCCATCGCTTCCTCAACGAGCGCGGTCTCATCACCGAGGAAAGCAACGAGCACCAATACCGATTCCGCGATATCGTCGACCTCGATAATGGCAAGAAGCTCTTCACGATCGAACATGAAGTGCGCAGCCTGCGCAATCCGCTTTATGCACGGCCGCTGGTAAACCGCAATCCGGCGCAGAGCAATAACGCGTACGTGCGGGGCCACGACGCTTTTCGCGGCACGTTTTGACTCTAAGCGCCGTCGCCGCGCACGCGCGGCGACGGCGCCAAAATGCGAGTGGAGCCGATTTTGCGCCTGCGGCACCGCCGGCTGCACGCCCGAGTAACCGCACAAGGAGTTGTTTATGAAAACCACGAGCCTTGAAAAAAGCTTGCGCGTGCCCGCAACCATGCAGGCGTGGGTGCTGGGAAATCCCGACGAGCTCAAGCTCGTTGAAAAACCGGTGCCGCAGCCCGGCGCCGCCGAAGTGCTGGTGCGTATCGATGCGATCGCCGTGTGCGCGACCGATCTCGAAATCATTCATCAGGGACCGCCCGCGCTGATCGAGGGGGGGTCGCCATTTAACAAGAATTTCACGCCGGGCCACGAGTACATGGGCACCGTGGTCAAGCTCGGACCCGGCGTCGATGAATTCGGCGTCGGCGACCGTATCACCGTTGAAATCCACGCCGGTTGCGGCCGCTGCGAGCGTTGCCGCGAAGGCATGTATACGGCATGCACGAATTACGGCATGAATTACGGTGACCGCAACAAGGGGCACCGCGCCAACGGTTTCACGACCGACGGCGGTTTCGCGCAATACGCGGTGAACAACATCAACACCATGGTACACGTGCCCGACGACATGAGCGACGAGGAAGCAACGCTCGTCGTCACCGCCGGCACGGCGATGTACGGGCTTGACGTGATGGGCGGGCTTGTCGCCGGGCAGACTGTGGTCGTGATGGGGCCGGGACCGATCGGATTGATGGGCGTCGGGGTCGCCAAGGCGCTCGGCGCGCAGCCGGTGATCCTGACCGGCACGCGCGACAACCGGCTCGCGATCGGAAAAAAACTCGGTGCCGATCACGTCGTGAATGTGCGCAACGAAGACGCGGTCGAAGCAGTCGAGCGCATCACGCGCGGCAAGGGAGCGCATTACGTGCTCGAATGCTCGGGTGCTCCGGACGCGGTTAACCAGGCCGCGCGGATGCTCAACCGCGGCGGGCGCATTTGCCTCGCGGCGTTTCCGCATGAGCCGGCGCTTGTCGATGTCGCGTACCTCGTGCGCAACAACATTTACGTGTTCGGTATTCGCGGCGAAGGCAAGAGCGCGACTCACCGCGCGTGCGCGTTCATGCAGCAGAAGCGCTTCGATGCGAAGCTCATCCACACGCACACTTTCGCGCTGGCGGATGTTCCGACTGCGATCAAATATGCACGCGAGCGCATCGATGATGCGATCAAGGTCGTAGTCAAGGTGCATCAATAGCGGGGCTCGCGCACGAGCGCCGCCACCTGAGAACCGCTGCGCGCTCCGCGGCGCGATCATCAGAACATCAACCGGGGAGAGCTCATGCACCGCTACCGGCAAATGGCGAACTTGGCGCGGCGCACGCGCTGGGTAACCGCTGCCGCGCTTGCCGGGATCGCTCAGTTAGCTGTGCACTCAGCCGTGCATGCGCAGGAAGACTTTCCGAAGTCCAGGCCGATCGAGATGACCGTGTTGTTTCCCGCCGGCACCTCCGCCGATATCACCGCGCGCGTGCTGGCCGAGGGGATGAGCCGCGAGCTCAAAACCAACGTGATCGTGGTCAACCGTCCGGGCGCGGGCGGCGCGATCGGTTACCGCTACACGGCGGCTCAGAGCGCCGACGGTTATCACATCGTGTGGAACTCGAATTCAATCTCTACTACGTATCACACCGGCATGATGGCGCTCGACTATCGCGCTTTCGATCCGGTCGCGCGCGTGCTGGTCGAATCCCCGCTCTTGGTCGTGAAAGCCGAAGCCCCATGGAAAAGTCTGAACGAACTCCTCGCGTACGCAAAGACCAATCCCGGCAGGGTGACGGTCGGCAACTCGGGCGCGGGCAGCCATACTCATTTCTCGGCCGTCATGCTATTCAAGGGCGCAGGTGTCGAGGTCATCGACGTTCCGTACGGCGCCGCGCAGGTGGTCCCGAATCTGCTCGGCGGCCACGTCAACGCGGTGGTGCAGCTTCCGGGAGCGCTCGCGGCGCATGTGAAAAGCGGAAGCGTGCGGGTGCTGGCCGTATTGAGCCACAAACGAGACCCGGCGTTTCCCGACGTGCCCACTGCGAGCGAGCAGGGTGTCAACGTCGCCGCCGATGCGTGGCGCGGCATCGCGGTGCCGAAAGGCACCCCCAAGACCGTCATCGCGCACCTGGAAAGAGCGATCCGCAGCACTGTGGCCAGCCCGGAATTCGTGCAGGCGAGCGAGCGCTTGTCGGTGGCACCGGCTTTTCAGCCTGCCGTTGAATTCGGCCGGTTAATCGCAAAGGAAGACGCCGAATTGGCGCAGATTATCCAGGCGCTGGGTTTAAACAGAAGCGCAAAGTGACGTCGCGCTCGCAAAGCAGGAAAAGCACAAAGTGACCCGCGCTCGCGCAGCAAGAAAAGTGGATCTCATCGCAGTTAAAGATTATCTCGCCGGCTTGCAACAGCGCATCGTCGCGCGGCTTGCGCTCATCGACGGAGGAGCCTTCCGCAGCGATATCTGGCGCCGCCCCGAGGGCGGGGGCGGCGAGAGCCGCGTGATCGAGGAAGGCCACGTGTTCGAGCGCGGGGGCGTCAACTTCTCGCACGTGACGGGCAAAGTCCTGCCGCCGTCAGCGACCGCCGCGCGCCCCGAGATTGCCGGCCGCAGTTGGGATGCGATGGGCGTCTCGCTGGTGCTGCACCCGCGGAATCCCTACGCGCCGACGGTACATATGAACGTGCGCTTCTTCGTTGCACACTCACCGCTTGAAACGGCACAGCCGGTGTGGTGGTTTGGCGGCGGCATGGATCTGACGCCGTACTATGGTTTTGAAGCGGACGCGATCCATTTTCACCGCGCATGCCGCAATGCGCTTAGCTCCTTCGGGGCCGATTGCTATCCGCGCTACAAGAAATGGTGCGACGAATATTTTTATTTGAAGCACCGTCAAGAACCGCGCGGCATCGGCGGAATATTCTTCGACGACCTCAATACGCCGGATTTCGATACCTGCTTCGCGCTGCAGCGTAGCGTAGGTGACCATTTTCTCGATGCCTACGAACCCATTCTGCAGCAGCGCAAGGATGCCGCGTACGGCGAGCGCGAGCGTGACTGGCAAGCCTATCGCCGCGGGCGCTATGTCGAGTTCAATCTGGTTTATGACCGCGGCACGCTGTTCGGCTTACAGTCAGGCGGGCGTACCGAGTCCATTCTGATGTCGCTGCCGCCGATTGTCAGATGGCGCTACGACTGGCGCCCTGCGCCGGGCAGCGCGGAAGCGCTGCTATCCAGCGATTTTCTGATCGCGAAAGACTGGCTGGATGCGGCACGCTGAATCGCGCGCCCTATTATCCGCGTGCCCCGAACCACCGCCCGCGCATCGATTTGATGCCATCCAGGATACGCTGGCCCACCGACGAGGCGCGCACTTCCGCGGCCGGCTTTACACGATGCGCATCGACGAGCTTGGGCGTCTGTTTGTAGGTGAGATAGCGCTGCAGTGCGGCGTGCACGTGGCCCTTCAACAACCGGACATTGACCGGCTTGTTGAGGAAACGGAAGATCTGCGCCTGGTTGATGAGCTCGATCACGAGCTCTGAATCCGAAGCGGTGGTGACGACGATGGTCATGATTTGGGGGTTTTCCTCCTTCAGGAGCTTCAGCATTGCGGTCAGCTGCTCCTGCCCGGCCTCAATGTCGGTGATCACGACCGCGATTTCCTGCGTTTGCATCACCGCCAGCGCGGCATCGAGATCGGCCGCGTAGGTGACTGGGCACAGCCCGCCGATCAATTCGCGCGCGACCCTGAAGATCTCTTCGTCCTTGTCGACGACCAGCACGCCCGCGTCCATTTTTGACGGAAGCTCGACCGGCGCGGACTTGGTATTGGCGAGCTCGAGCGCGATCGTTACCGCCTCGGCAACAATGGTTTGCAGGTCCCGGTTGTCCCACGGTTTGCTGATGAACCGGTAGACCTCGCCCTCGTTGATCGAGCCGACGATAGCGGCGAGGTCGGAATAGCCGGTCAGCAGGACGCGCACGCTGTGCGGCGAAATCTCGCGCGAGCGACGCAGCAATTCGACGCCCTGCATCACCGGCATGCGCTGATCACTGATGATCACGTGCATTTTATATCGCGTGAGGAAGTCGAGCGCCTTATTGCCGTCAGTGGTGGCGAAGACGTGATAGCGACGCCGGAACAACGATTTCAGCGCAGTCAGTATGCGCTCCTCGTCGTCGACTACGAGCAAACGCCCTTTTCTGATGCTGGTGTCGAGACTGATTGCGCTGTCACCCGTCAAGACAGGCAGAGCGTCGCCTGTCGCAGCGACCGGGCCCACGTTGAGCAGGCGCGCGGCGCTCATCAGGGCACCGCTGTCGGGCGCCGCGGGCGCGGCAGCAGGATCCGCGTTGAGCGTGATCTCGAGCGCTTCGCGAAACGCGTCTGAAAATTCGCGCGCGCTCTGAAAACGGTCCTCGCGTTTCTTGGCGAGCGCATGATGCAGCACGTTATCCATCTGCCGCGAGAGCTTGGAATTCAGTTGCGATGGATCGGGCGGCCGTTCGTTCAGCACCTGCTGCATGACGGTCGCAGTATTGCCGGTAAAAGGTTTTCTGCCGGTCAGGAGTTCGTAGGCAATAACGCCGATCGAAAACAGATCCGCGAGTGCGTCGATCTCAGTGCCGAGAAACTGCTCGGGCGCCATGTAGTGCGGCGTACCGAGGACGTCGCCGACCTGAGTCAGGTTCGATGAGTCGATGCGCGCAATGCCGAAATCGCTGATTTTGATGCGGCCATCGGCGTTGATCATGATGTTCGATGGCTTGATGTCGCGGTGTACGACGCCTTCGCTGTGCGCGTGGCCGATGCCGTCGAGCAGATGGCGGACGATTGCGCCGACTTCGCGGATTTCGTATTTGACTTCCTGCGTCAGGTGTTCGTGCAAAGTCTTGCCGTTGACCAGCTCCATCACGATGAAAGCGACTTCATCGTCCTCGCCGTAGTCGTAGATCTGCACGATGCGCGGATGTACCAGCCGCCCGACTGCCTGCGCCTCGTGGCGGAAGCGCTCCATCACATGCTTCAGCTCGTCCGCGTCGAGAGAGGCTTTGGTGATCGCCTTGATCGCAACTTTGCGCGCGATGGCAGCATCGAATCCCATATAGACGACACCCATGCCGCCTTTACCGAGCACGCCCTGGATTTCGTACTTGCCTATCTTTTCCGGTAACGTCATGTCGCGTCAGTCGGAAAGCGCGGATTCCACGGGAGGCTTCAATGGCAGCCACACGGTAAATTTGGTGCCGATGCCGGGCTGTGATTCGACAGTGATCCGGCCGCCATGCTGCTCAACGATCTTGTAGGAAATCGACAGCCCGAGACCGGTGCCTTTGCCGATTTCCTTGGTGCTGAAGAAAGGGTCGAAAATTTTTGGCAACACCTCGGGCGCAATACCTTTGCCGTTGTCGGCGATCTCAACTGCGACGCCGGCGTTATCATTGCGCGTGACGAGGGTGAGCGTGCCTTGGCGGTCTTCCATCGCCTGTGCCGCGTTGGTGACGAGGTTGAGAAACACCTGATTGATTTGCGATGGCGAGCAGATGATGGTGGGGATATCGCCGAACTGCTTGTCGACGCTGACCGATTTAAGCAGATGCTTGGCAAGCAGCAGCGTGCTGTTAAGGCCTTCATTGAGACTGAAGCCCGTCACCTTGCTGCGATCAAGCCGGCTGAAATCTTTGAGATTGCCGACGATCTCTGCCATCTGGCCGGTACCGTAAAGGCCGTCCTTGACCAGACCGGAGAGCCCGTCCATGACGCGCTGCTGCTTAAGGCGCGCGATGTGTGAGGACAACAGCGCGAACTGGCGCGAAAGCATCTCGGCGTTCGCGTTGCCGCCCGCTTGCAGCATCGTCAGCAGCTGCTCGGATTCCGCGATCACTTTGCCCAGATCGGGCAGCCTGTCTGCGACCGTGCCCAAGCTGTTTTTGACGTAGGCGAGCGGAGTGTTGATCTCGTGCGCGACGCCCGCCACCATCTGGCCGAGCGACGACATTTTTTCCGACTGAATCAACTGCGATTCGGATTCCTTCAGGTGCTGCAATGCTTCGGACAGCTCGCGCGTGCGTTCCTCAACACGGCGCTCGAGGCTTAAGTTTGCGGCCTTGAGCTCGAAGCCCAGATAGGCGAGCAGGATCAACAGCGCACCGGCGTAGTAGATCAGATAAACGCGGAAGCGTTCCTTGTCCTGCAGCGTCGCTTCGAGTTCGCGGTTAAACGAGAAGGTCAGGGTGTCAAGCCGTGGACCCGAAGTCAGAAATTCGAGCTTGTTCGCAAGCGTCTGTTCGGCCGCCCTGTGCTTAAGCAGTGCCTCGCCCGCGCTGCGCGTCTGTTCGGCCTTCGCGCGCAGCGCGTCGGGCAGCGCCGCGGCCGCGTTCTGCAGGTCGGTAAGCGCGGCTTCGAGGTTGCGGCGCTGCGCATCCTGCGCAAGCCAGTAATACGATGGCGCGGCAGTGGTCAGGCGGTTGAGCGCCGCATCGACTGCCGGCTGCCGCGGCTTGAGCTGCGCGGATTGCTCACCTAATTCCGCGGCCTGGCGCAGGAGCGCGTCGAGTCCTGCTTTGGTACCGGCGTTCTCGGCCTTGAATTTCTCGACCAGATCCGCTTTCTGCAGAATCGCTTTCGAGAGCTCGGGCAGCCATGCGTTCAATGTCGCGCTTGGAGTGTTCTGCAGCGCCGAGTTCAGTTGCTGCAATGATTTGACCGCAGCCGGCGTGCGATTGATCACCGGCAGCTCGTTTGCGCCGGATTCGAGGCGCGCGCGCAGCACGTCGACGTCCCAACGTCCGTCGATTTCCTTCAATTCGCGCAGGAACCCCAGAATCTCGTTGCGCTCGCGCAGGTCGACCGCCTGGGTCTTGTCGTAAAGGAACACGAGCGCCCCCACCATCGCGAGCGCGGCGAGACCCAGCAAACTGTTCTTCAGTGTTTCGGCTTTGTTCATGGTTACGCTCATTCGCCTAGATAAGCACGACGCACCTGCGGATTAGCGAGCAGCGCCGGCGCGTTATCGTGCAAAGTTACTTTTCCGCTTTCCATTACGTAGCCGCGGTCACACGTTTCGAGTGCGAGCTTGGCATTCTGCTCGACCAGCAGGATCGTGACGCCTGCCGCGGCAATTGCGCGCACGGTCTCGAATATCTTCTGCACCATCAGCGGCGCGAGGCCCATGCTCGGCTCATCGAGCAGCAGCAGCCTGGGCCGGCTCATCAGCGCACGCCCGATCGCGAGCATTTGCTGTTCGCCGCCCGACAACGTTCCCGCGATCTGCCCACGCCGCTCCGCAAGCCGCGCAAACAGCCCGAACACATGGTCGCGGTCAGCGCGTATTTCCGGCGCGTCGCTGCGGGTGTAGGCGCCCAAATCGAGGTTTTCCCTGACCGTGAGGCGCGGGAAAATGCCGCGGCCCTCCGGCACCAAAGCGATGCCCAGCTTAACCAGCCGATGCGACGGCAGCGCGGTGATGTCGGCTCCATTGTAGCGGACGCGGCCTTGTGCGGGGCATAGCAGCCCCGTGAGCGCCTTCAACGTCGTGGTTTTGCCGGCACCGTTGGCGCCGATCAGCGTCACCATCTCGCCGGCACAGACGTCGAAATCGATGTTCTTGACCGCATTGATGCCCCCATAGGCAACCTCCAGACCGCGCACTGCGAGCATCGGTTCGCGGCTGAGGCCGGGCGGATTGACATTGGCTTCAGGCAAGCGCGCCTCCCAGGTAGGCCTCAATGACAGCCGCAGAGCGCCGGACTTCAGTCGGCGCCCCCTCAGCGATTTTCTTGCCGTAATCGAGCACCGCGACGCGGTCGCACAGACCCATCACGAGTTTTACGTCGTGCTCGATCAGCAATACCGCCGTGCCGTCGGCGCGAATGCGCTCGAGCAGCCGGCGCAGTGTCGCGGTCTCGGTCGCGTTCATGCCCGCCGCCGGTTCATCGAGCGCGAGCAACTTGGGTCCCGTCGCGAGCGCGCGCGCGATTTCGAGCCGCCGCTGATCGCCGTACGGCAGGTTGTGCGCGAGCTCGTGCTGGCGGGCGCCAAGGCCGACGTACTCGAGCAGCGCATGCGCGTGCTCGTGTATCGCGCGTTCTTCGGCGCGCGCGCCGCGCGTGCGAAATATCGCGCCCAGGATGCCTGAGCTCGTGCGCACGTGGCGTCCCACCATCACATTCTCGAGCGCAGTCATGTTGTCGAACAGCCGGACGTTCTGGAAAGTGCGCGCGATTCCTGCGGCAGCGACACGGTACGGGGCTTTTACATCGAGGCGCGCGCCGGCGAGCCTGAACTCGCCGCTGTCGGCGCGGTAAAACCCGGTCAGCAAGTTGAAAAACGTGGTCTTGCCGGCGCCGTTGGGACCGATCAGCCCGTAAATCTGGCCGTAATCGATCGCAATCGATACCCCGCTCAGCGCTTCGAGACCACCGAAGCGCTTGCTCAAGTTTGCGACTTCGAGCAGCGCGCTCATTCGAGTTCCCGCTTGCGAACCTTGGAAGGCCACAGGCCGGCCGGACGGAACAGCATCATCAGCATCAGCGCGAGACCGAAAAGCAGCATGCGGATGACTTCAGGCTCGACGATCAGCTTGCCGAACAGCGAGCGCTGCAGCGGTTCGACCGTGTAGCGCAGCAGTTCGGGCACGAACGACAGCAGTAGCGCCCCCAGGATCACGCCCCAGATATTGCCCATTCCACCCAGCACCACCATCGACAGCACCATGATCGATTCGACGAGTACAAAGCTTTCAGGACTGATGAAACCCTGGATCGCGGCAAACATGCCGCCCGCGAGTCCGCCGAATGAAGCGCCCATCGCAAATGCAAGCAGCTTGATGCGTGTGGTATTGATTCCCATCGCGCCCGCCGCAACCTCGTCTTCGCGGATCGCCTGCCACGCGCGCCCGATGCGGGAATCCTGCAGCCGTAGGTTGACCGCGATTACGAGCATCAATATCACCAGCAGCAGATAGTAATATTTGATCGGTCCGCTGACATCCAGACCCAGCAGAGTTTCGCTCCGGCTGAAATCGAAATCGCCGATACGAAACGGATCGATGCGCGAGATGCCCTGCGGGCCGTTGGTGATGTTAATCGGCCGCGACAGGTTATTGAAGAAGATGCGCACGATTTCTCCGAAGCCGAGCGTCACGATCGCAAGGTAGTCGCCGCGCAGTTTCAGCGTGGGCGCGCCGAGCAGCACGCCGAACACGCACGCCACCAATGCGCCAAGCGGCAATATCGCCCAGAACGGCAGGTGCAGATTGAACTGCGGCGAAGCGAGCAGCGCATAGATATACGCGCCGATACCATAGAACGCGATGTAACCGAGATCGAGCAGGCCCGCGAAACCGACCACGATATTCAAGCCCAGCGCGAGCAGCGCGAACAGGATCGCGAGATTCGTAATGCGTACCCACGCGGTTCCGACTGTAGCGAGCGCGAATGGCAATGCCACCAGCGCCGCCGCTAACAGCACGAGCCCGGCCCCAAGCATCGCGGGATGATTTTTCAGCTTTGCGTATTCATCGCTCAAGCTTCGATCCTCCAGCTCATGCCTTGTCGCCCACGCGCTCGCCGAGCAGGCCCGAAGGCCGGAATACCAGCACCGCAATCAACACCATGAATGCGAAAACGTCTTGATAATTGCTGCCGAACACGTTGTTTGTCAGATCGCCGATATAGCCGGCGCCGAGCGCTTCGACGATGCCGAGCAACATGCCGCCCAACATAGCACCGGCCAGATTTCCGATGCCGCCCAGCACTGCAGCCGAAAACGCCTTGAGCCCGAGCAGCGAGCCCATGGTGTAATGCGCGATGCCGTAATACGTGCCGACCATGACACCCGCCACTGCCGCGAGCGCCGCGCCCAGCATGAAGGTCGCGGCGATCACCCAATTGATATCGATTCCCATCAGACCCGCGATATGCGGATTCTGCGAGGTGGCTCGCATCGCGACGCCGAGCCGGGTGCGGTAGACGATCAATGTAAGACCCGCCATCATCAGAACCGAGGTTCCGATAATCACAATCTGCACCAGACTGATCGTTGCGCCGGCAACCGGAAACACCGGATTCGGGATGAGTTGCGGGAACGCCAGCGGATTACGGCTCCAGACCATCATTGCGACGTGTTGCAGAACGATCGACGCGCCAATGGCAGTGATCAGCGGCGCGAGCCGCGGCGCGTGGCGCAGCGGCCGGTAGGCGAAGCGCTCGAGCGTATAGCCCACCAGCATGCATACCGGAATCGCAATCCCGATGCCCAGCGTCAACATCACGAGCGGCGGCAGCGCGGTGTTGGCGGCGAGCAGGTTGATCACGCTGAATGCGACCATCGCGCCTATCATCACGACTTCGCCGTGCGCGAAGTTGATCAACTGAATGATGCCGTAGACCATCGTATAGCCGAGTGCAACGATAGCGTACACGCTGCCGAGGGTGAGCCCGTTGATGAGCTGCTGCAGGAATATGTCCATCGTGCTTACGTCAGACCATTCCACAGCAAAACGGCACCCGCAGGTGCCGTTTTGCTGGATCGCGGATTTTTCACCCGACCATCATTTCTTCTCAGGCGGCGCCGATGCGGCGACCGGTGCAGCGGGTGCCGAATCAGCGACCGGTGCTGCGGGTGCCGCGGCGGCGGCTGGCGCAGCGGTCGAAGCGGCAGCTTTGATAAAATCGGCGAACGGGATGGTGGTCGCGCCCTTGATGATCGCGATCGGCTCGATCTTGCCCGCTTTCATAACAAAAATGGTCATCTCGGCATCTTTGCGGTCGCCCTTCGCGTCAAATTCTATTTTTCCGGTCGCACCTTCATAGCTGATTTTCGCGAGCTCGGGAAGGTATTTGGCCGGAGCGGCCGAGTTCGCCTTCTTCATCGCCTCGATCAGGAGATTCGTGCTGTCGTAAGTAAAAGGCGAATACTGAATCGGATCGGCGTTGAACTTGGCTTTGTAAGCGTCGACAAATTTCGTGCTCGCAGCCTGCACCGGCAAGCCCGCCTGCGAGCAAATCAATCCTTCGGCCGCGTCACCCGCCAGATCTTTCATGGTGTTGGTACACGCGCCGTCACCGAACGCGAATACGACTTTGATTCCGAGCTCGCGCCCCTGCTTGAGCAGTGGTCCGCCGGTCGCATCCATGCCGCCGTAGAATACCGCGTCGGGCTTTTTACCTTTGATCTTCGTCAGAATCGCTTTCCAGTCGCGCGTATCCTTCGTGCCTTTTTCGCGCGGCAGCACCTTGATGTTGGCGGCTTGGAGCGTTTTCTCGACCTCATTGGCGAGACCTTCCCCATACGCTGTGGCGTCATCGATGATCGCGACGGTCTTGGGTTTGAACTCCGAGGCGAGATAGCTCGCCACTGCGGGGCCTTGCTTATCGTCGCGACCCACGACTCGAAACACGCCGGGGAGTTTCCTGTCGGTGACTTCGACCGCAGTCGCCGATCCCGAAATCATGGGGATACCTGCTTTGCTATAGACATCCGAGGCAGGAATGGTGACGCCCGAATTCAGGTGACCGACCACGCCCGCGACTTTCGCGTCGACAAATTTTTGAGCAATGATGGGGCCTTTGTCGGGCTTTTCTTCGTCGTCTTCAGGCACGAGCAAGAACTTGACTTTCTTGCCGTCGATGCTGATTCCTTTGGCATTGGCCTCGTCGATCGCGAGCCGCGCGCCGTTTTCGTTATCCTTGCCCAGATGCGCGATACCGCCAGTCAGCGGAGCGGCATGTCCAATTTTTATCACCATTTCCTGCGGCGGCTGCGGCGCTGCAGTTTTCGGTGCCGGCGGCGGCTCTTCTTTGCTGCATCCGTGCAGGATTAAGGCCAATGCGATTACGGATCCGGTCGCTAAGGAATAAAAACGAGACATGGTTCCTTCCTCTCGAACATAAATTATTGTTGCGACACAATAATTCATTATCCGTTAGGCGTTCGCGGATTGTCAATTTTCGCGTCTTGCGCGGGCGCCCCTATGCTACGACGGTCGCAATAAAAAGGCGCAGCTGCCTGGCTGCGCACGCGGGCCGTGCGCTCTCAGCTGTTATTTGACTTTCGCGATCATCAGGTCGACGACTGCCTTGACATCGGCGTCCGACAAATTCGCAAAACCGCCTTTTGCCATCATCGCAGTTCCCGGCTTGCCTTGCAGCGCGGATTTATAAAGCGTGTCTGTGCCTTGCTTCAGGCGCGGCGCCCATCCCGCTTTATCGCCTAATTTGGGTGCACCCGCGATGCCGGCGTCATGGCAGGTGCTGCACGCGCTCTTATACGTGACCTCGGCCGAAGCGGCCATCGTGCTGCCAGCGGTAAGCAGGCTCGCGATGCCGAGCAAGCCGACGCAAAACACTTTCATTCGCTCTCCTTGTACGGTTAGATACACGGCCGCATCAATCGCAATCTCGTTCTCTGCCTTCAGGGTGTCAGGGGATCTGAGTCACCGTGGCGAGCAGTTGAGCGCGATCAGTGATGGGCGGCAGGCATTTAACGCCCTGACAGACCCAGGCGTTGACGTGCTCGCCATCGGTCGGCTTGTCGAGTGTCGCGGGCAGACCGCAAACCCCTGCCGGCAGCGTCAACACGAGCGTGTGCGCGAGATAACGCGCGTTGAGCTCGCGTTGCCACGCTGCGGTTTCAGCACCGCCGCGCAATACTACAATCGTCGGCGGGGCGAGCTGCTCGGCAAGTGCAAGGCACAGACTGGTATGCGCGCTTGCCTGACGCGCGAGCAGCGGCTTGAATGCCTCGACGGTGCGGTGAGCCGCGTCATTGAATCGCGGCTCGCCGATCAAATGACCGAGCCGGCCGAGCGCGAGTGCTGCGATGCCGTTCCCGGCCGGGGTTGCATTGTCGGCGCCGATCCTGGCCCGGTGAATCAGGCGCTCGTGGTCGTGACTAACAAAAAAGAAACCTCCGCGTTCGCGATCCTCGAACTGTTCGAGCAACACTTCCGCGAGCTCGCGCGCCCACTTCAAATCTTCGGTTCTGAACTCGCCCTGCATCAACTCGAGCAGCGCGTCGAGCAGGAATGCGTAATCGTCGAGATATGCGTTCAGATGCGCTTTGCCATCCTTATATGTTGCGAGCAGCCTGCCGTTACGCCATTGCGTCGCGCGGATGAAATTAAGGGCTGCGTGTGCCGAAGCCAGCCATTCGGGTTTGTCGAACACGCGTGCGGCGCGCGCCATGCCTTTCGCCATCAGCGCGTTCCAGCTGACGAGGATCTTTTCGTCGCGTCCTGGACGTATCCGTTTCTCACGCGCTGCCAGCAGCTTGGCACGCGCCGCATCGAGCAGCGACTGAGCCTGTTCCGGCGCGAGCCCGAGACGCTGGGCAATGACTGCAAGCGGTTGCACCACGCGCAGGTGCCAGAATTGATGCTCGAAGTTAGGACTCGCATCGAGTCCGTAATGCGGTGCGACGAGCGCGAATTCTTCGGCGCTCAGTGTCGCCTTCACTTCGTCCTGCGTCCAAACGTAGAATTTGCCTTCTTCATGCTCGGAGTCAGCGTCAAGCGACGAGTAATAACCGCCCTCGCCCGCGCCGCGCGGGGACTGCATTTCACGCATCACCCACGCTGCGGTATCGGCTGCCACTCGCGCATACAGCGGCGCTCCATCGATGCGCCACAGATCGCTGTAGAGGGCCAGCAGAGGACCGTTGTCGTAGAGCATTTTTTCGAAATGCGGAATCGTCCAGTGCTGATCGACGCTGTAGCGGCAGAAGCCTCCACCTACCTGATCGTAGATGCCGCCTTCGGCCATTTTGGTCAGCGTGAGCCTGACCATGCCGAGCGCGTAATCGTCGTGCGCGGGAACTGAACGGCGCAGGCAGAATTCAAGTTCCGCCGGATGCGGAAACTTGGGGGCCGAGCCGATGCCTCCTTCGACTTCGTCGAACAGATTCTTCAATTCGCGCAGGGCGGCATCGAGCGGCGTCGCCGAGAGCTCCGCATCCGTCGCCGACTCGGGTTGGGTGTTGGCGAGTGCCGCGCGCAAGGTTTCGTTCTGATGCTCGATTTCAGTGCGCTGTGTCCGATAGGCTGCCGCGATTTGCCGCAACAGATCGACGAAGCCCGGCAAGCCGTGACGCGTCGTCTTCGGAAAATAGGTGCCTCCGAAAAATGGCGTTTGATCCGGCATCAGGAACATCGTCAGCGGCCAGCCGCCGCTGCGTTGGGTCAGCATTGCGTGCGCGGTCTGGTAAATCTGATCGAGGTCGGGACGTTCTTCGCGGTCGACTTTGATGTTGATGAATAGTTCGTTCATAACCGCGGCGACCTGCGGATCTTCGAATGACTCGTGCGCCATCACATGGCACCAGTGGCACGCCGAGTATCCGATCGACAGCAGAATAGGCTTGTCCTGTTGGCGCGCGAGAACCAGTGCTTCCTCGCCCCACGCGTGCCAGTCGACGGGGTTAGCGGCGTGCTGCTGGAGATACGGGCTCGTTTCGAGCGCTAATCGGTTGGACATGGAGCCAGGAATCAGTGCGCGAACGCACGCCACGGCCGCAGATACTCCATGCGGTCGATCGAGTCGACGACAATTTCGCGCACCGATTTGTTGCGCCAGATCTGCAGCGTCAGCTTCGCCCCCGCCGCGCCGCTCGCCCATAGCGTTCGATAGAATTCGGAGCGGCTGCCGACGGCCTGTCCGTCGACCGCAAGAATGACGTCGCCGCGGCGCACGCCGCCGCGTGCTGCCGGTGCGTCGCGCAGCACCTGCGTAACCAGCACGTGGCCGCGCACTTCCTCGGAATAAACGCCGAGCCACGGACGCGTTGGATCACGCCTGCGGCCGTAGGTTTTCAAGTCTTCGAGTATCGGCTGCAGCAGATCGGTCGGCACGAACATGTTGCCGGGGAAAGCCGCGCCGGCCTCGACGGCGTCGCCGACCCACAGCGATCCGATCCCGATCAGCTTCCCGTCGGCATCGACGAGCGCCGCGCCGCTGTGATTGTCGCGCGCGGGCGCCGTGAATATCGCGTCGTCGAGCGCGTATTCCCACCAACCGGTGAAAGCCCGCCGCGTGACGATGCTCGCATTTGACAGCCCGCCCGCAGCCGGATGTGCCGCGATCACTGCGCTGTTGAGCTCGCGCGCGCCGGCACAATCGCCGAATTCAAGAGGAGGACCATTAAGCGGCTGGGTCGTGCGGACCAGCCCGAAACCAGTCGCATGATCGAAGCCGGCGACGCTTGCCGGCAACACGCGTCCGTCGCTCGCGACAACTAGGATCGACTCAGCCTCGAGCAGCAGGTAACCGATCGTCAGGATCAGCCCGGCGTCATCGATGATAACGCCCGTGCCCTCGCGTTCCGCGCCCAATGTTTCCGCCGTGCGTGCCTGCTGCGGTACACGGATGCCGAGTTTGACGACAGCGGCTGCGAGGTCATATTCGGTGACTGTTCCGACCGGCGGAAGATTCGCCGCCCGCCACGCGGCCCAGGCGGCGGTTACGAGTGAAGGCGGCATCGCGGGATGAGGCCGTGACTGCGCCTTTGATGGGGGCAACGGGATTGTTTATACGGTGCCATGGGCTGTTGCTGCCGGGGTGCTTATATAATCGCTAATTTTAACCCAAACGCCGGACCCTACTTAGTGTTCATCCATCCGCAATTTGATCCGGTTGCGATCCATCTCGGCCCCCTCGCGGTACGCTGGTACGGCTTGATGTATCTCGTCGGATTCGGGGTGCTCTGGGCGCTCGGCCGTTACGCGATCCGGACGCGGCCGCATTCGGCCCTGACGCCCCAGGATTTCGATGATGTATTGTTCTACGGCATACTGGGCGTCATTCTCGGCGGCCGCCTCGGCTACGTGCTGTTCTATAAATTCGGCGAATACATGGTTGAGCCGTGGCGTATCTTCTTTGTCTGGGAAGGCGGCATGTCGTTTCACGGCGGTTTTCTCGGAGTGCTCATCGCTTTAGCGTGGTACACACACAAACACCGCCAGAGCTGGCTCGCGCTTACCGATTTCATCGCGCCGCTGGTGCCGCTCGGGCTGGGAGCAGGACGCCTGGGAAACTTTATCAATGCCGAGCTATGGGGACGCGCCACGACCGTGCCGTGGGCGGTGATTTTTCCGAACGTCGATCGCACGCCGCGCCATCCGTCGCAGCTCTATGAGTTCGCACTCGAAGGTTTAGTGCTGTTCGCCATTCTGTGGTGGTACGCCGCCAAGCCGCGTCCGCGCGGGGCGGTGTCGGCGTGGTTCCTGATTGGCTATGGAGTATTTCGATTTGGCGTCGAGTTTACGCGCGAGCCCGACAGCTTTCTCGGTTTGCTTGCGCTCGGTCTTTCGATGGGACAGTGGCTGTCGCTGCCGATGATTGCCGCAGGGGTGGCGTTGCTGTGGTGGGCGCACAGCCGTGGTAAGACGCCTAATTGAGCTTTGTCGCGTGAGGTTTTTCTGCAATCGCGGATTCGGTTGCCGCGGCGCGGCGGCCGAGCAGACGCTGGAAATTGTCGAGCGACATCAGGTGCGCGTACACGCGCCCCAGCACGCCTTTTTGCTGCAAGTCCTTAAGCGTATTGCCATCGAGTTCGGCGAGCTTTGCTTCGGCGACGCGGTACATGCCGGTCAGTTGCAGCGGATCGCCCTGGTCCGGCACCGCCTGCATCGTAAAGGGTTCGAGTAATTGATTCTGCGCGAGCAGTTTGCACATTTCTTCTGCGCGCGCGAGGTCTGCCTCGTACTCGAACAATAATTTTTGACGCTGTTCCCACTCGGGCAAAGCATTGCCCTCGTCGTCGAAGAGCTTGTCGCCTTTGTCGTTGAGTGCAAGCTTCTCGACGCACGCGACGCGTTGCGGCGCTTCTTTGCCGTCGACCGTGATTCGGGTCATGCAAAACGGATAGCGTCGCACGTACGCGGGGAGATAGACGTTGGAATCCCATGCGTTGGCCGGCGTCACAAACAGGTTTTGGCGCGCCGCGAGCCCCAGCACCAGCATAGGCATGAAAGTCCTGCCCTGATCGGAGCTGATGAAGACCAACGGGTAATCGCGGCTTGCAATCGGGAATTCGGTGTAGCTGACCGGCATTGGATTCATCGTGCGAAACGCGATCGGCAACGTCGGTCCGTTCGGCAGCAGCACGCGATGAGCCTTGCTCAACGCAACAATTTCCTGAAAGCCGTACGGGGGATTGATCTGCATGATGTTATCCGTGGCGCATGAGAAAAAAGATTATAGCGTGCGCCGCCTGCTGCGTTATCCCGGCATGAATTTCACGCGCAGCCCGGTATCCTGCTAAAATAAGCGCCCATATCTTGGGGAAGTAGCTCAGCTGGGAGAGCGCCGCGTTCGCAATGCGGAGGTCGGGAGTTCGATCCTCCTCTTCTCCACCACTCTCACAAATTCAAAAATCGCCGAGCCGCCGTGTCCCTCGCGGCCGGCTGCCAGCAGCGGCGCTGGGCTGGAATCGAAGTGTGCCCAAAAGCATCGCCGGTACTGACCGACCATCTTACGTAACTTTCATCGGCAGTATGACCATCTGCTGGCCTTTGAGGTGCAGCCGCTGTTGTATGGCGAGTGCGGTCTGATTATGCAGCCAGCGCGTAAAAAAGTTGTCGTCGGCGAAAATGAGTTTGCTCGTAAAACACACGTTGTTGGGAAATTCCCGGCCAGCTTGTTCGGAGAGTTTGATCAACTCTTCCACCGGATCGGTGCCGAACGCGAGATAGGAGGTCGCGGCGAGCCCATGGCTGTGGCAGAAGTTGACGTAATAGCGCAGTGAGTTTTCGATTTCGTAGCGCAGGGTGCGCAACGCGCCTGGTCCGTTGTAGCATTGCGCGTCGACTTCGCCGGCGCTCAGGAACACAAAATTCTTGAAATGGTCCGGAAACAGACGCTGCACCCACAAGAGCGCGTGCATGCTGACGCCGCGGTTCTTGCCGACAAAAAACACCGCCGTCGGTTTGTTCCGGTCGAGTGCCGGCGGATTAGCCGCGTCATGCTGTATCGCCGGGCCGGAAAATAATTTGTCGATCTGCTGCAATTTCTCTCGCGTCACGGCGTAATGACTTCGGATCGCAAGACACATGGCAATCACGACGCCGGTGATCAGCACGGTTTGCCAGCCACCGTCCGCGAACTTCTCGATCAGCGATACCGCGAGGATGCCTGCCGATACCGCGAGACCGGCCAGCGACAAAGCGAGCCGCGCGCGCCAATCGCGATGTGAACGGCGGTTGCGCCACCAATGCGTAGACAGGCCGAGCAGCGACATCGAGAAAGTCAGAAACACGTTGATGCTGTAGAGCACGACCAAGAGCGCGACCTTGCCTTGACACCAGATCAGAATCAGGAGCGCCGCGGCGCCCATCAGGGCGATTCCGTTTTGGGTCACGAGCCGGCTCGACAGCTGGCGAAACTGACGCGGCACCCAGTAGTCGGCCGCCATGTTGGCCATCACCGCGGGCCCGCCGAGAAAGCCGGTATTCGCGGCGACGAGCAGCAGTCCGGCTTCGAGCGCGAGCACGACGGCCAGTGCCGAATGCCGGGTGAGCTCGTTGCCGATGCCGAGATTGCCGATGATCGCCTGAAAAGTCACTGCATTGAGCGTGCGGCCTGGTATCGGCTCGACTTGCCACAGCAGATAAAGCAGGATGATGCCGCCCGCGGTGAAGGCCAGCGACAGCGCCATATAGAGCATCGTGAGTTTGCCCGTGCGCACGCGCGGCTCAGCCAGCGTATTGATGTTATTCGACACCGCTTCGATTCCGGTGTAGGTGCCGCCGCCGAGCGAGTAGGCGCGCAGAAAGAGCGCGGAGACAAACACCCATCCCATCTCGCGCGAGAGCGCAGTCGAGTCTGCGACCGCGTTCGGGATCAGTTGCGGCAGTCCACCCGCGTGAACATAAATCCCATACAGAATCAGGAAAGTATGGGTCAGAAAAAAGCCGAGAAATACCGGCAGCATCACGACGATCGATTCTTTCATGCCGCGCAAATTCAGGGTCGTCAGCAGCACGATTAACGCGACTTCGGTCGTGACCTTGAAAGCTTGCGCGGCGACCGGCAGTAGACTGAACAGCGCATCAACTCCGCTCGCGACCGAAATCGCGATCGTCAATACGTAATCGACCATAAGCGCTGCGCCCGATACCAGTCCCGCGTGCGGCCCGAGCAGTTGCGTTGCGACTTTGTAACCGCCGCCGCCGTTCGGGAACAGCTCGATGACCTGGTTGTAGCCGAGCGAAATGATGAACACCGTGACCGCGGTGGCAAGCGCGAGGTAAATGCCGAGCTCGGTATGCGTGCCGAGCGCGAGAAATGCTTCTTCCGGGCCATAACACGACGACGATAGACCGTCGGCGCCAAGCCCGATCCACGCCAGGAACGCGATCAATACGATGTGGCGACGCGTTTCCGGATTGAGCGGATCGCGCGGCGCGCCGATGATCAGGCGGCGTACACTTGCCAAGTCAGGCATGGCGCCGCTTCAGGCCGGCCCGCGTTGCTTGGCGAGGCGTTTGGCGAATACGGTCATTTCCTTCGCCGCCTGCTTGTCGCCGTTCGCGGTCGCAACGGCGATGCCGCGCTCGTAGGCCGCAAGCGCCTGCTCGCAGCGGCCACATTCGGTCAACGCGCGTCCGAGCAGCTTCCACGCAGCGGAAAATTTGGGATCGAGCGCGACCGCATGCTCGAGATGCTCGACTGCGACCGAAGGTTCGCCGATTTTCAAATATTCGCTGCCGAGGCTAAAGCGCAGCAAGGCGCTGTCACGACCGGCCTCGAGCAGCCGCTTGAAATTGGCGATAGCATCTGAGTTCACGCGAGTGAATGAGAAACTGCGGTTCCGGCGATTGAAATCCGGACTTGCAGGCTTCATGATAGCGCAGTTACGCTACCGGACCCAAACGAAAGGACAATCAAACAGCCGATTCACATCGTCGCCGCGTTACGCGCGATACGGTGGTGCAGAATCGAACTGTCGGATTGACCCGTGCCGCTCTGCGGTGATACTCAAGTGGGCGACAAAACGTGAAAAGCAGAGCTGCGCCGGCGTCGATCAGATCGGGTCGTCGTTCTGCCATCATCGCTCAATCCCCAACGCTCGACCGTCAAGCCTCGATCCCGGATGCTCCGGCTTCACTCGCGCGATACGGCAAAGCCGTACTCGCGGCATTCGCCAAACTTGGCATTCAGCGCGAGTTTGATCTGGTGCTGCACCTGCCACTCAGATACGACGACGAAACGCGTCTCTACCGCATCAGCGAAGCGCCACCCGGCCGCGCTGCGCTCGTTGAAGGTCAAGTCATCGACAGTGCGATCAAGTACCGACCCAAGCGGCAGCTCGTGTGTACGGTGGAGGACGACTCCGGCGTGCTGGTGGTGCGCTTCCTGAATTTCTACATGAGCCAGGTCAAACAGCTTGCACCCGGCACACGGATACGCATATTCGGCGAAATCAGGCAGGGATTTTTCGGCGCCGAAATGGTGCACCCCAAGTATCGGGTGGTACGCGCTGACACGCCGGTGTCCGATACATTGACTCCAGTCTATCCCACCACTGCGGGCTTGAGCCAGGCGAATTTGCAGCGCATGATCAGTGCAGCGCTTGTGGTCAGCGACCTGGCGGATACATTGCCGCCCGAGTTACTCCGGAGGTTGAAGCTCCCGGCGTTTCGCGACTGCATCAACCTTCTGCATCATCCGCCGCGTGCGGCTGAGCAGGTAACGCTGCAGGAGCGTTCGCATCCGGCCTGGCGCCGCATTAAGTTCGATGAGCTCCTGGCGCAGCAGCTCTCGATGCGTATTCACTATGACCGCAGGAGCCTGGCGAGCGCGCCTCCGCTGCAGCCGCGCAACGAGCTCACGCGCGCGCTGCTCGAGCGATTGCCTTTTCAGTTGACGCGCGCCCAGGTCAAGGCCGCGGCGGAAATTCGCGCAGACCTGGCACGGCCGCATCCGATGCAACGCCTGCTGCAAGGCGACGTTGGAAGTGGCAAGACCATCGTTGCCGCGCTGGCTGCGTTGCAGGCAATCGAGAATGGCTTCCAGGTCGCGATCATGGCGCCGACTGAGATTCTGAGCGAGCAGCACTTCATCAAGTTTTCGGGTTGGCTTGGCGAACTGGGCGTCAAAGTGGCATGGCTCGCGGGCAGCCTCGCACGCAAGCAGAAACGGGAAGCGTTGGCGCAGGTGGTAACCGGGGAAGCGCAGATTGCAATCGGAACCCACGCGTTATTTCAGGATGAAGTCGAATTCAAGAATCTCGGCGTAGCAATCGTTGACGAGCAGCACCGGTTCGGTGTACGCCAACGCCTGGCACTACGCCTGAAAGGCACCCACGCCGGCAGCCAGGCGCAACCCCATCAGTTGATGATGAGTGCGACTCCGATTCCGCGCACACTGGCGATGAGTTATTACGCCGACCTCGATGTGTCGGTGCTCGACGAAATGCCGCCCGGCCGGACAGGGGTGGCGACACGGCTGGTGTCCGATACGCGTCGCGATGAAGTGATCCAGCGCGTGCGCGACGCGTGTATCGCCGGCAGCCAGGCCTACTGGGTGTGTCCATTGATCGAGGAATCGGAGGCCCTGCAGTTGCAGACCGCGCTCGACACGTATCAGCGTTTGGTGGCGACCTTTCCCGAACTCAAAGTGGGTCTGTTGCACGGAAGGCTCGCTGCCGCCGAGAAATCGGCGATGATGCAATCCTTTCAGAGCGGTGACATACAGCTGCTCGTTGCGACAACCGTGATCGAGGTCGGAGTCGATGTACCGAATGCGACGCTGATGATCATTGAAAACGCCGAACGCATGGGACTCGCGCAGCTGCACCAGTTGCGCGGGCGTATCGGCCGCGGGGCCGGAAAAAGCACTTGCATTCTGCTGTATCAGAATCCGCTGATGCAGCTTGCGCGCGAGCGGCTCAAGATTATTTTCGAAAATATCGATGGGTTCGAGATCGCGCGGCACGACTTGCGATTGCGCGGCCCTGGTGAGTTGCTTGGCGCGCGCCAGAGCGGCGTGCCGATGCTGCGCTTTGCCGATCTCGATACAGATATCGAGTTACTCGAGGCCGCGCGCAACTCGGCGCAGCAGATTCTGCAATCGCGCCCCGATATTGCCGAGCGGCATTTGCAGCGCTGGCTCGGCGGTAAGCAACATTATTTGCGCGTTTAGAGCCGGCTTCGGAGTCAGCACATCACGACCAATAATATTGTCCGAGCGTGACATCCTCCACTTTCGATGCCTTATGGCAGCCGCTTCCCGTCTGTGCCGATCCACGGCTGCGGCGCTGGCTGCTGGATCGCGGCTCGCTCACGCTGCGCATCCAGCTGCGTTGCGACGATTTTCGCCTGGACCTGTTGTCGCAGCATATCGCTGCGGTCGAGCGCGGGGAACGCGCCATCCTGGGTGTGCGCGCGGGCGTGCAATGCGTGGTACGGGAAGTGAGCCTCAATTGCGGGCAGCGGCCAGTGGTGTTTGCGCATTCGGTCGTTGAATCGCGTGCGTTGCGCGGCCCGTGGCGCATGCTGATGACATTGGGCGCGCGTCCGCTCGGCGCGGCGCTTTTTGCGGACCCGCGCGTCGAGCGCTATCCGCTGCATTTTCGACAACTCAATCGGCAGCATGAATTATATCGCCGCGCCTGCAGGCTGCTGGAACGGCTGCCGGCATGCCTGTGGGCGCGGCGTTCGCTGTTTGTATTGCGCGGATCGCGTTTGCTGGTGACGGAAGTGTTTCTACCCGCTATTCTTGCGCTGTCATGACTATCAAAGAACGGCTCGACATTTACGAGAGTCTGATGCGGCTCGACAGGCCGATCGGCATTCTCTTGCTGCTATGGCCGACGCTGTGGGGATTGTGGATGTCGAGTCATGGGTCACCGCATCCGTTAATTGTCTTGATTTTCGTCCTCGGAGTAGTGCTGATGCGTTCGGCTGGGTGCGTCGTCAACGATGTTGCCGACCGCGATTTCGATTCCCACGTCGAGCGCACCAGAAACCGTCCGCTCGCAGCAAAACTGATCTCACCGCAGGAAGCATTGGTTCTTGCCGCGGTGCTTGTTGCGCTGGCATTCGCTTTAGTGATGCAATTGAACCTGCTCACGATCAAACTCTCGCTGGTGGCATTGGCGCTTGCCGTGGTCTACCCATTCCTCAAGCGTGTATTCTGGCTGCCGCAAGCCTGGCTCGGCATTGCATTCGGGTTCGGGATCCCGATGGCCTTCGCTGCGCACAACAATCAGGTTGCGCCGCTTGCATGGACGATGATGGCGGCGAATATGTTCTGGGCGATTGCCTACGACACCGAGTACGCGATGGTCGATCGCGACGACGACATCAAGCTCGGCTTGAGATCCTCGGCAATATTGTTCGGCCGTTGCGATGTCGCCGGCGTCATGATTTGTCATGCGGTGTTTATATTGATCATGGTCTATATCGGCTACCGCGCACTGCTGGGCGCGTTCTATTTCGTCGGGCTCGCGATTGCAGTGTGCCTGGTTGCATATCAATTCGTGCTGATTCGCTCACGTCAGGGCGAGCGCTGTTTTAAGGCATTCTTGAACAACAATTGGCTCGGCGCGGCAATCTTTGCCGGCATCGTGGCCAATTTCATCTGGTTCATTCCACTTTTGCCCGGCTCGTTTGGCGCAGTCACGCGCTGAAGCGCGATGGAATACCACGACCTCAGGGATTTTATTTCCCAGCTTGAGCGCCGCGGCGAATTGAAGCGTATCGCAGTCGAAGTCGACCCGCGGCTCGAGATGACCGCGATCTGCGATCGGGTGTTAAAGGCGCAGGGACCGGCGCTGTTGTTCGAGAAACCGAAGGGCCACACGATACCCGTGCTCGGAAACCTGTTCGGCACGCCGCTGCGGGTAGCCTTGGGCATGGGCAAAGACAATGTCGAGGCGTTGCGCGAAGTTGGCAAGCTGCTGGTATTCCTCAAAGAGCCCGATCCGCCGCGCGGCCTCGCCGATGCGTTCAGCCGTTACGCGCCGATCATAAGGCAAGTGCTTGCGATGACGCCGAAAATAGTGAGGGACGCACCCTGCCAGGAAGTGATATGGGCGGGAAGCGACGTCGATCTGCGCCGGCTGCCGGTCCAGACCTGCTGGCCGGGCGATGCCGCGCCGCTGATTACGTGGGGTCTGGTCGTGACGCGCGGTCCGCACAAGCAACGCCAGAACCTCGGCATTTACCGCCAACAGGTGATAGGGCCGAATAAAGTCATCATGCGCTGGCTCTCACAGCGCGGCGGCGCACTCGATTACCGCAATCATTGCCTCATGCACCCGCGCGAGCCATTTCCGATTGCGGTCGCGCTCGGCGCCGATCCAGCGACGATACTTGGCGCGGTGACGCCGGTGCCGGACAGCCTGTCCGAATATCAGTTCGCAGGTCTACTGCGCGGCGCGAAAACCGAGATCGTCAAATGCCTGAGCCATGGCTTGCAGGTTCCGGCAAACGCTGAAATTGTGCTCGAGGGATTCATTCACCCTGGGGAAACTGCAGTCGAGGGGCCGTTCGGTGACCACACTGGCTATTACAACGAGCAGCAGCGGTTTCCGGTGTTCACGATCGAGCGCATCACCTCGCGCCACAACCCGATTTATCACAGCACCTACACAGGCAAACCGCCCGATGAGCCGGCGGTTCTCGGCCTCGCGCTCAATGAAGTATTTGTGCCGCTGCTGCAAAAGCAGTTTCCGGAGATCGTCGATTTTCATTTGCCGTCCGAGGGCTGTTCGTACCGGCTGGCGGTTGTGAGCATTCGCAAACAGTATCCCGGTCACGCCAAGCGCGTGATGTTCGGCGTCTGGTCGTTCCTGCTCCAGTTCATGTATACCAAATTCATTATTGTTACTGACGATGACGTCAACATCCGCGACTGGAAAGACGTGATCTGGGCGCTGACTACGCGCGTCGATCCGCAGCGTGACACTTTGTTCGCAGACAACACGCCAATCGACTATCTCGATTTTGCAAGCCCGGTTGCCGGACTCGGCTCGAAGATGGGGATAGACGCGACCAATAAATGGCCGGCCGAAACAGCGCGTCAATGGGGCGTACCGATTCAGATGGATGATGCAACGCTGCGCAGGATAGATGCAATTTGGCAAACGCTCGGACTGTAATGAGCGAAACCGGGAGCTGCAACGCGCTTTATGCGGGTTCAAATTGGCCGAAAAAAAATAGCCGGGGGCGACCCGGCTATGTAGATTTTGACGCAGCTTTGTATTATTTGGAAATTTAGTACTGCGTCAATTGAAAACCAGTTGTTTTCAGCCTTAAAACTTATAGGCCACACCGATGGTGTACAGATTTACCTTGCCGCCGAAGGTGTTGTCGTTACTGCCTATTTTTGTGAAGCGCTCCGCTTCACCTCGCACTGCCCAGTTCGCATTGAAGTCGTACTTGACACCGACACCGAAACTCGGGCTCCAGACGTTGTCGCTGGATGAGGTGGGTTGGGTCACGCAGATATTGCAATTTCCCCGGGTTTCGCGCGTGTAATTTTCTCCGACTCGGCCTAGCAGCGAGAAACCTCTGCCGAGCGGTGCTGTGCCCACCAGGGAGCCGCCCCACGCATTGATTTGGATGTTGGTGAATAGATTACCGACACCCGGCACAAAGATGTGAGCGTTGTAGTCACCGAACTTGATGTATCTCAGCTCGATGCCGAAGTATCGATTGATTTGATAGCCGACCGCGGCGTCCCAAGCGCCAGACGAACTGTCGTACTGCACTGGAAAGCCTGCCGCGACGGCTGGATTGCTGTCAAAGCTGGGTCGGGCCTGGCCGGCGCTGAAACCGATATAGGCGCCGTTGTCGGCGGCAATTGCCGCGTTGGCTGCCAGTAGCCCCAGCGCGAAAAGGACACGGGCCAAGTATCTCTGCTCAAGCATTTCTTCTCTCCGTGCTCCGAAACGTCCGTTTGCGGCGCGATCAGATCGGCATAACCAGCCGAAAAATTCGCCCTTGTATGGAGCCCAGATTAAAGAAACAACATTAACTTGTCCACATAAGCTACTTTGTTTTCACAAGAAAGCTCATAAAGCTGTTGTAGATTAGCAACAATATAATATAAGTTATTGAATGATAAATATATTCATCAGATCGATGCCTGAAAAAGGCGCTCCAGAAAGGAACGACTACCGGCTATAGACCCAGTTCAGCAGCGCATCCTGTGCTGCCTGTGCTCCTGCTGCTCGTGCGTGATTCACCATAAACACCACCACCATCATTCGCCCCTTGCGGTCGAGCACGTAACCGGCGATTGCGCGCACGCCCGAAAGCGTCCCGGTTTTAATGTGTGCATGCCCCGCGATTTGACTGGCCGCCAGACGTTTCTTCATCGTGCCGTCGACTGCCACGAGCGGCAGCGACGCGACAAATTCAGGCATGATCGCGCTCTTTTGCGCGCTCAGAAGCAGTTGTGCCATATTCCTGGCACTGATACGTTCAACACGCGATAGACCCGATCCGTTCTCGAGCGCGAGTTCGGCGAACGATAGCCGGCGCGCGGCGAGCCATTGCCGTATGGCGCGTGCGGACTTCTCTGCGCTGCCGGGCGCGCCAAGCACGATCGCGCCCAGTGTTAAGTAGAGCTGACGCGCCATGACGTTGTTGCTGAATTTGTTGATGTCGCGCACGATTTCAGCGAGGGTCTGCGTCTGATACGCGAGCAGTCTCTGCGCGCCCGCGGGTGTTTCTGCATCGCGTACTCCGCCTGCAAAAGCGCCGCCGAGCTCGTGCCATAGCAAAGTCATTAGCGCATGCACATATTGCGCATGCCCCAGCACACTGTAGCTGCGCTCTTTCTCGCCGCACGCCAGCGAATAATTTCCTCCGAACAACAGCCGCGCGCTCGATTTATCACCTAGCGCGGTAAGGTTGAGACGGCTCACCCAGTCGCCGCACGCCGCGTTATCGAGCGTGACGTTGTTGAGCACGGGTACCTGCGGCAGCGCGGGTTCGGCAATGATTTTCAGCACGCGATGCTCGGCGTCCGGCACGAACTGCAGACGCACGGCTTTAAAATTCACGAGCAGCGCGTCGGGCGGCGTGTTGTAGGGCCGAGTCGGCTCGCCGTCAAAGTCTGCCGGATCGATGTCGCCGGTAGCGAAGTAACTGCGGTCAAGCACCAAATCACCGCGAATTTCGCGTATGCCGCGCGCACGCAGGCTGCGCAGCATCAACCAGAAGTTTTCCAGCGTCATCCGCGGGTCGCCGTAGCCCTTGAGTATGAGATCGCCGACGAGCACATCACCCTGCAGCAAACCGGTGGTGTAGACCTCGGTTGTCCATTGATACGCAGGGCCGAGCTGGTCGAGCGCGGCAAAGGTAGTGAGCAGCTTGACGGTGGATGCGGGGTTCAGCGCGCGCTCGTCTCCGACTGCGATGAGCGGTCGTTCGGCAGTGACGTCCTGGACGTAGATGCCGACACTCGCTTCCGGAATGCCGGCTTGTGCCAGCGCCTGTGCTACCGGGAGTGGCAACCGCGCTATATGGTCCTGCGCGGCTGCGAGCGCAGGGGCCATGCAGAATAAGAAAAGTAAGAGGCGTCGAGACATCCGGGTTCGCATTAGGCTGCGACGTTATTTAATACATCCAGCGCGCGGATAACGAGAAAATCCATATCTGCGTCGGTGATCACGTAGGGCGGCATGAAGTAAACGGTATTGCCGATCGGACGCAATAGCAGCTCGCGCTCGAGCGCGCTGTGATAGAACTTGCGCGCGAATGCCGGATCGTCAGTGTCGACATCGAAAGCCCAGATCATTCCCGTATTGCGGAAGTTTTTCACGCGCGGATGTTGCGCGATCGAGTTCGAAGCGCGATTCAGATACGCGGCCCGTTTCTTGTTGGCTGCGATTACATTGTCCTGTTCGAAGATATCGAGCGTTGCGAGCGCGGCGCGGCAGGCAAGTGGATTGCCGCTATAAGAGTGGGAGTGCAGGAAGCCCCGCGCGACACTGTCGTCATAAAATGCGGCATAGACCTCGTCAGAGGTCAGTACCACCGACAACGGCAAATAACCGCCGGTGATGCCCTTGGACAGGCACAGGAAATCCGGCGTGATGTCCGCCTGCGCGTGAGCGAAAAACGTGCCGCTGCGGCCGCAGCCGATCATGATTTCGTCAGCGATCAGGTGCACTTCGTATCGGTCACAGAGGACGCGCACCCGGCGCAAATACTCGGCGTCGTACATTGCCATGCCGGCTGCGCCCTGCACCAGCGGCTCGATGATCAGCGCCGCAGTTTCGGCGTGATGACGCTCGAGGTGACTCTCCAAGGCTCGCGCACAACGCACGGCGTAGGCGTGCGGCGACTCTTCATCTCTCGCCAGCCGCCAATCAGGGCTCGGCACTTGCGCATTCAACCTGAGCAGCGGCGCATAACTGTCCTTAAACAATGCTACGTTGGTTACTGAGAGCGCGCCCAGCGTCTCGCCGTGATAGCTGTTGGCGAGACTGACGAAACCGTTTTTTTGTATGCGCCCGCTATTACGCCAAAAATGAAAGCTCATTTTGAGTGCAATCTCGATGGCTGATGCACCATCGCTGGCATAGAAACAATGTCCCAGCGTGCCTCCGGCAAGCACACACAAGCGTTCCGATAATTCCACGACTGGCTCGTGAGTGAATCCGGCTAGCATTACGTGCTGGAGTTTTCCGAGCTGCGCGACGAGCGCGGCATTAATGCGCGGATTGCCATGTCCAAACAAATTGACCCACCACGAACTGATCGCGTCGAGGTAACGGCGCCCGTCAAAGTCGTAGAGCCAGATGCCGCTGCCGCGTGCGATCGGAACCAGCGGCAGCGTTTCATGCTCCTTCATTTGGGTGCATGGGT
>DASYSI010000422.1:0-12792 GCA_036003485.1 Burkholderiales bacterium
ACAGCTAATGCACATAATGCTTTTGTACTATTCTTCTTCATGATGATTTTCCATCCCGCAAAGTTGGTCCGGATCGATTGATCCGGTGACGACGACATCCAGAGCAGGAACCATGCCTCATATTTACAAGTGCGTGGAATCAGCAGGTTGCAAAGATGATCGTGTAAAAAATCACGCGCGTGTAAAATTATCCGACGTGAAATAGTTCCGATTTGCCTCGAAATGCCGTCTGTTGATCGTCATGGTGTCAATAATTTGACTGTGGGTCGTCCGCCCAACCCGTCGTTCGAAGGGCGGGATGAGTGTTGAGCGAAACCGCGCCATCACCCGGTTTCGTAGTGATCAGCCTTCCGTGCATCCGCGTTAACCGCGTTGGTCTGTTTGCGCGCGGTGAATGTCTCGTTCGAAACATGCTCGGAACACATCGGGCCCAGCGGCAAATTGACAGTCAATTGACAACGACAGGCGCATGACCCTCTACATCATCGTCCTGCTGACCTTTCTCGTGCACGTCGGATTTGCGGGCAGCCGGCTGCTGGTGGCGCTGTTTGCGGTCGATCAGGGCGCGACACCGTTTGTCGTCGGCACTGTCGTGGCGTTATATGCAGCGCTTCCCGGCGTGCTCGCGCTTCCGGCCGGCCGCATGATCGATCGCCTCGGCATCAAAGGCCCGATGCTGTTCGGCACCAGCGGCGTTTTCATCGCGCTGACGCTGCCTTTCCTGTGGCCTTCGCTTGCGACACTCTATTTCACTGCAGCGCTGCTCGGCATTTCTTTCATGTCATTCCAGATTGCAACCCAGACTCTGGCAGGCGCCATCGCCGGGCCTGCCGAGCGCACGCGCAATTTCAGCCTCATCAGTCTTGGTTTTGCCATGGCGAACTTTACCGGTCCACTGCTTGCGGGCGTCATGATCGATCAAATCGGCCATGCGCGCACATTTTTCGTGCTCGCAATGCCGCTTATTCCCGCAGTCGTGCTGGCCGCGCTCGGCGCGCGCTGGATTCCGGATGTGCGCGCTAAATCGGGCTCCGTCGGCGGCAGCGTATTCGATCTGCTCAAGATCAAGCCGCTGCGCAACACGCTGATCGCGAGTGGGATCATCTCGTCGGCGTGGGATTTGTACCAGTTCTTTATGCCGATTTACGCGCGCGCACAGGGCCTGTCTGCAACCTCGATCGGTCTGGTGCTCAGTGCATTCGCGGTCGCCATCATTCTCGTGCGCATCATGCTGCCGTTGGCAATGCGGCTCACGGGCGAAGCGCAGATGCTCACTTACGCGATGTTCGTTGCGTGCGTGGCGAATTTTCTGTTCCCGCTGTTTCACAGCGCATGGCCGCTCGCGGCCATCTCGTTTCTGCTGGGGATCGGCTGCGGCTGCGGTCAACCGTTGTCTTTGACGCTGGTCTATAACGCATCGCCCGAGCGGCGCAAGGGCGAGGCGGCCGGCATGCGCATCACGGTGAATCAGATCGCGCACTTCGTGGTTCCGCTCGTGTTCGGTGCGCTGGGCTCGGCGGCGGGTTTGGCCGCCGTGTTCTTGACCAACGCCGGCTGCCTCATGGCCGGCGGCTATATCAGCCTGCGCAATCACGCCCGACGCTGATGTAATCGCGATCAGGCCATGCCCGTCATCCTTTAGCGCTGATCACTTTGTGCAGCGTGTGGTGGCGATTTCGTGTGTAAGGCCGCACATCCGCCGCCCAGCGTCCCGCGTCGACCGCCTGCGCGAATGCGCGACTCGTGAGCACATCGGGGCTCTCGAGCTCAAGAATGCATGCGTAGCGGGGATCACCCTGCGAATCGACGGTCTTGGTCTCACCGCCCATCGTAACGCGAAGGGTGTCGAGCTTAAAGCGCGTTGCAGAAATGACGCCCGGTACCTTGGACAGAAACGGAATGTGCTCCTGATCGTAAACCTCGTTGAACAGAGCTTCCTTGTCCGGGTCGACGTCCATGGCGGCCGTAAATATCCATTTGCCGGTTATCGGCATGGCATGTTCTCCTTGGTTGGGTTTGACTACGGGGAAGTATCGTAGCAGCAATGCAGGGGCGAATGGATCGGAGCCTGTTCGACTCTGATGCCTGCCGTTTGCGCAGGGCATCACTCGCGCAACGAGCGGCGAGGCAATGCAGCGTACCGATTTCGATTGCCCGAACATGCCGTTGTCTTTAGGATATGCTGGCAACGACACAGAAAACCGCAGATGAATTCAGCGGATCGCGGCGATTTAACGGAGCCCGGATGGACCGTTCGCGAGCAACCGGTTCGTCGATGCAAGCGTCAATAGAAAGTCATGGAGGCGCATATGAAAGACGGGAATTTTGACCGGCGTGAATTTCTCAAGAGCGCCATCGCCGGCGGCGCCGTAGCTGCAACTACTACCGCCAGCCTGCCGCAGACCGCGCATGCGGCGCAGCAGCCTGCCGTGACAGCGATCGGCACGGGCTACACGTTTTTTAATCCCGATGAGGCGGCTTTTGTCGAAGCACTCGTCGATCATATGATCCCTGCCGACGAACTGACTCCTAAGGGCACCGATCTTGGACTCAATATCTTCATCGACCGCGCGCTTGCAGGCAGCTGGGGCAAAGGCGACCGCCTGTACATGCAGGGCCCGTGGAAGCAGGGCACGCCGAGCCAGGGCTATCAGCTTCCATTGACGCCCGCCGACCTGTATCACGCCGGCATCGCGGCAACCAACCGTTACTGCGTCAAGACGTACGGCAGAGTCTTCGATCAGATCAGCGCGGATCAGCGCCAGGAAGTGCTCGCCGGACTCAACGCCGGCAAAGTCAACTTCGACGATGGATTGGCGGCGCGCGTATTTTTCACCACCGTTTATCAGAATGTGATGGAAGGCATGTTTGCCGACCCGATTTATGGCGGCAATAAAAACAAAGCGGGATGGAAGATGATCGGCTTTCCCGGAGTGATCCAGGTGCATGCGCAAAATATCGTCAATTACAAGAACAAGAAATTTCCCGGCGAGCCGACCGGCATCGCGGACATGAGTTGAGGAGGGACCGATCATGGCGAAGAAGCTGCCTGAAGTCGATGTGGTGCTGGTGGGTCTCGGCTGGACCGGCGGGATACTGGCGAAAGAGCTGACCGAAGCAGGGCACAAAGTGGTCGCGCTCGAACGCGGCGCGATGCGCTCGCCAGGACAGGATTTTTCGGTTCCGCTGATACGCGATGAGCTGCGCTTTTCATCGCGCAACGACATGACGCAGAACACCACGAAGGACACGCTGACGATCCGTAACAATCCGTCGCAGGAAGCGCTGCCGATGCGGCGGCTGGGATCGTTCCTGCCCGGCGAAGGCGTGGGCGGAGCGGGCGTGCACTGGAACGGCGTTACGTGGCGCTGGACCGATATGGAATTCAAGGTGCGCAGCATTTACGAGGAGCGCTACGGCAAGAAATATATTCCGGCTGACATGACGATCCAGGATTGGGGCATTACCTACGCCGAGCTCGAGCCGTATTACGACAAGTTCGAATATTGCGCCGGCACCTCGGGCAAGGCCGGCAATCTGCGCGGCGTGATCCAGCCCGGCGGCAGTCCATTCGAGGGACCGCGCGCGCGTGAATATCCGCTGCCGCCGCTGAATCAGAGCCTCGCGGGCGATATGTTCGCGGAAGCCGCGAGAAACGCCGGTCTGCATCCGTTCCCGCGGCCAACCTCGAATGCGTCGCGTGCCTATACCAACCCGGACGGCGCCAAGTTCGGGGCGTGCCAGTACTGCGGCTTCTGCGAGCGCTTCGGCTGCGAGGCGAATGCCAAAGGCAGTCCGCTGATCACGGTGATCCCGATCGCGATGCGCAATCCGAATTTCGAATTGCGCACGCACGCGTGGGTGACCAAAGTGCTGAAAGACTCGAGCGGCAAGCGCGTCACCGGTGTCACCTACACCAACACGCTCAACGGCGAGGAATTCGAGCAGCCCGCCGGGCTTGTCGTGCTATGCGCCTATGCGATCAACAACGTACACCTGATGCTATTGTCGGGAATAAGCAAGCCGTACGATCCGGTCGCGCAGACCGGCGTCGTCGGCAAGAACTACTGCTACCAGACGGGTGCCGGTGCGACATTATTTTTCGAAGACAAGTATTTCAATCCGTTCATGTCGACCGGCGGCCTCAGCATGGGTGCCGATGATTTCAATACCAACCTTGAATTCGACCGCGCCAAATACGGTTATGTGGGCGGCTGCAGCCTCACCGGCGGTGGCACCAACGGGCGCCCTATCGCTTACCGGCCGCTACCCGCCGGCACGCCGCCGTGGGGCAAGGCGTGGAAGACGGCCACTGCGAAGTGGTACAACCGTGCCATGAGCATCAGTACGAGCGGCAGCGTGATGGCCAATCGCTATAACTGTTACGACCTCGATCCGACCTATCGCAACGCGTTCGGCCAGCCGCTGATGCGCATGACTTTCGATTACAAGGAAAACGAGCACAAGGCGTCGCGGCACATGGCGCAAGTGATCAACGATCTCGCGAAGTCGATGAATCCGACCCTGATGAACCCGGCTTCCGCGCGCACGGATCCATGGTCGGTGGTTCCGTACCAAAGCACGCATAACACCGGTGGCTTGATCATGGGCACCAATCCACGCGACAGCGCGGTCAACACCCAACTGCAGAGCTGGGACTGCCACAATCTTTTTATCATGGGCGCGTGTGTATTCCCGCACAACGCGGCGTACAATCCGACCGGTCCGGTCGGCGCGCTCGCCTACCGCGCTGCTGACACGCTCAAGAACCAATATCTGAAAAACCCAGGACCGCTGGTTTCGGCGTAAGCCGCAAAAGCAGCCCGGCTCGATCGCGCTGCGGGTAGCGCTGTGCCCATTTTTTTTGAAGAACTCTCATGAACAAATCGATCCGACACACGAAGAAATCTACGCGCGCGCGCGCGCCAGCAGACAGCCCGGTGATGCTTGGCGGCATGCCGCGCGCGCTCGGCGTTCGCCTGATTTCGGTCAGCCGCAAGAAAATCGTCGGCGAGCTGCCCATTACGTCGATGCACCTCAACAAGGGGGGCAATGTGAATGGCGGCGCGATGATGGCGTTCGGCGACGTGCTCGGCGCCTGCGGCGCGGTTGCCAACCGCCCGCCCGGGCATCGCGGTGGAACCATCGAATCGAAAACCAATTTTTTTGCCCAGGGAAGAGGACCGGCGCTGTCGGGGGTTTCGATTCCGCTGCATATCGGCCGCACCACGTCGGTATGGCAGACGACGATCAAGAATCCGGACGGGCGTACTGTTGCGATCGTAACCCAGACCCAGATCGAGATACCCATCGAGCCGAAGGAGACTGCAAATATCACAAGCAAGCGCGCGCACGCACGCAAAGCCATTAAACGAGGAGACGCTGCGTAAAGACCCGGCAGCATTAACCACTCGTGACGTGTAAAATGCGTCAAGCAGCGCAGCTACAACAAGAAACCTGGGACGTGTCGCGCAGTACGCGATTCTGGTGCAGCCGGGACGCGGCGCGATTATGATTCCTGCCATCCGCGCAGTGCGTTAATTCGCCGCTTCAATTGAGTCCGTCTCGCAGCGAGGAGATAGGGCGCGGCTGACACCTGCAAAGCGGCTAGGCCGTGTTTTCTACAGCGTGCCGGTCATGCAGCGCAAGCCCGGAATCGCAGCGTTCGCAATAGTGGAATTAATCAATCATTGACTTCTAAAGGAGAACGATTTTGGATCAAGCGCTATGGATAACCTGGTATGACCTTCCCGCAAACGGCCGCGAGGCCCATCTTGCCTGGCTGCACGAGACCTATATACCGAAACTTTTGAAGAAACCGGGTTTCGTGGGCGCCGCGAGTTACGCCTGCGAGAAGCTCGCACCCCAGACCCGGCTGCGCCATACGGACGACCCGGCGGTACCGACCGGCAATAGTTACATTCTGTTGTTTGGCGCCGAATACGCGCACGCGTTCGCGCGTCCGACGCCGCACAAGCTGCACGCGGAACTGCCGCAAGAAGATCAGAAGATGCTCGCCATGAGGGCCGGCGAGCGCGTGGTTATCTTTATCGATGAAGGCCGCGTCGATGGTCCCGACGCCAAAAAGCGTGAAAGCAAAAATGCGCTCGCCCCATGCATTCAGCTCGGCAGTTTCGGTGCCGGTACCCTGGACGAGCAGGAAATGATGGATTGGTATGCCAATGGGCGCATGAGCGCGATGCAAAAACTGCCCGGCTGCATCGGCGTACGTAAACTCGTTTCGGTTGTGGGATGGGCCAAGCACGGCGTGCTGTACGAATTTGTCTCGCTCGCTGAACGCAACAAGCATTTTCCGACGCACGAGAAATCGGACCCCAAGATGGAAGCGTGGACCGATGAGCTCGTACCTAAATTACTTCACGCCCCCGGCTCGCCCAACGTGGCCCAGCGCATCTGGCCTCCGATCAAATAGGGCGAGGCGGTCATACCTAATTAAAACGAAAAAAAGTCATGCCCGAGTGTGGCAGAGACTTCGAGGAGGTTGCTGGCGAAATGCTCAGGTCTTGCGGGAAGTTGGTGGCATTCGTAGCGTTGGCGTGCGCGTTCGCGGGCGGCGCGTGCGCGCAGGTTTATCCGGCAAAAGTCGTGCGCTATATCGTCCCGATGTCGCCCGGCAGTGGTGCCGATACGCTCGGCCGCATCGTTACCGCGGGGCTGACGCAGGTCCTGGGTCAGCAGGTCATCATCGACAACCGTACCGGCGCGGCGGCCAATATCGGCGCCGAAGCCGCGGCGAAAGCGCCGGCCGACGGCTACACGCTGTTTCAGGCGAGCAGCACGCTTGCCGCCAACGTCAGCCTTTATCGTCACCTCGCGTACGATCTGGTGCGCGATTTCGCACCTGTGACACAGCTTGCCTCTTCGCCTTCGATTGCCGTGGTTCATCCTTCGCTGCCGGTTAAGTCGATAGCCGAGCTCGTCAAGCTCGCCAAGGCCAAACCAGCTGCGATCAACTACGCCTCGACGGGAGTCGGCAGCGCGACGTGGGTCGCGGGGGAACTGTTCAAGTCGATGGCTGGTATCGATCTGCTGCACGTTCCGTACCGCGGCGGCGGTGAGGCGTTGACCGCAGTTGTCGCCGGCGAAGTCTCGGTTTATTTCGCTCCGCTTGCGACCGCGCTTCCGCAGGTCCGGCAGGGCCGCTTGCGGCCGCTCGCGGTGACGACGACCCGGCGCGTGGCTTTGCTGCCCGAGTACCCGACCGTCGCCGAGCTCGGTTATCCCGGCTACCAGTCGGGCAATTGGTACGGGATTTTGGCGCCGGCGAAGACACCGAAGGAAATAATAGCGACGATACACGGCGCGGCGGTGACGGTATTGAAGGACCCGCTCGTGAGCCGGCGCCTGACCGATCTGGGTTACGTGTCAGTGGGCGATCAGCCCGAAGAATTCGCGGCGTTCATCAAAGCGGAAATCGCGACGCTTGCCAAGATCGTCAAACAGACCGGCGCGACTGCAGAATGACATCATGAATTGATCCAGAAAAAAGGCGCGCGCGAAGCGTGACTTGGGAAAGATCAATGTGTGCTCAGCGAAGTCTTTTACGAAGCAAACAACTGAAAAAAGGATAAAGAACCATGAGTGATTATGAAGACCGCATGAAGAAGGGTTTCGAGATCCTGAAACAAATGGGACGCGAAGATACGATGCTGAATCAGAAAGAGCTGTATCCAGATCTCTACAATCTGTCGGTCGGATACCTGTTCGGTGAAATCTGGTCGCGTCCGCACTTAAGCCTGCGCGATCGCGAGCTGATCACGATGGCATCGAACATCTCGCTCGCGCGTCCCGTAGGCACGCATTCGCATTACCGCAGCGCCCAGCATATCGGTATCACCAAGGAAGAGATCATGGAATTGATCATCCAGTGCGGCCACTACGCGGGGTGGCCTGCGATGGCGCTTGCAACCATCCAGTTCACCGAAGTGCTGAAGGAAGACGCGGAAAAAGCAAAGAATGCCAAAAAGTAAAAGCGATTCACACATCCCAGCGCTCGCGGCCGGCTGCGCAATGTGCGTGCTGGGGGTGTGTGCCTCAGCGCAGAATTACCCGGCGAGAGTGGTACGCCTCGTCGTTCCTTTCACCGCAGGCAGTGGTACCGACACCGTGGGCCGCCTGATCGGGGGAGGCCTGACGCAGGTTTTCGGCCAGCAGGTCATCGTCGAAAATCGCGCCGGGGCTTCAGGCATGATTGGCACCGAATTCGTCGCGAAAGCGCCGCCCGACGGTTATACGATGCTGCTGATCAATCAGGGCCATGCCGCGAACGTCTCGCTTCAGGGCAAGCTTCCATACGATTCGGTGCGCGATTTCGCGCCGGTGACGCAGCTCGTCACGGCGCCCGCACTGGTCGTCGTGCATCCGTCGCTGCCGGTGAAATCGATTTCGGAGCTCGTCAAACTGGCGAAAGCGAGACCCGGCGCGATCGGCTATTCGACGGGCGGAACCGGCACGCCGACCTTCATAGCCGCAGCTTTGTTCAAGGCGCAGGCCGGCATCGACATGCTCGAAGTGCCGTACAAAGCAGGCGGCGAGGCGCTGACCGGAATCCTCGCGGGCGAAACCTCGGTTTATTTTTCACCGTTGGCGGTCGCGTTGCCGCATATCGGCAGGCAGGGCAGGCTGCGCGCGCTGGCGGTCACCTCCGCCAAGCGCGTGCCCGCGCTGCCGGAGGTTCCGACGGTCATCGAAGCCGGATATCCTGCATATCAGTACGGTAATTGGTACGGCCTGGTAGTGCCGGCAAAGGCGCCCAAGGAAACGATCACCGTCATTCACAACGCGGCGGTTTCGGCGTTGAACAACCCCGGCTTGAGCAAGCGGCTCGCCGAGCTCGGCTACGTCTCCATCGGCGACCAGCCGGAGGAATTCGCCGCGCACATCAAATCGGAAATCGACAAGCTCGCGAAGATTCTGCGCTGATTTCAAATGAGACTTGCACGAGCCTGCTCAGGGAGCATTTGAACGCCTTGATATACTGTCGTCATACGCCGCGGGCTTTCCCGCGCCACGGCGAGAATCGCAACGTAAATTAACTCAACGCACACAGGAGAGAACATGATACTCGAAGTCGCCATCATGAAAATCAAGCCGGAAGAAATCTCGAATTTCGAGGCTGCTTTTCCGAAAGCCGAAGCGATCATAAGCAGCATTCCCGGCTATATCTCGCATGAGATGCAGCGCTGCGTGGAAACCAAAGGCCGCTATCATTTCCTGATTCGCTGGGAAAACATCGATGCGCATATGATCAACTTCCGGCAGTCGCCGAAGTTCCAGGAATTCCGCGGCATACTCGGAAAGTTTTTCGCCGAACCGCCCATGGCCGAGCATTTCGAGCGCGTCACCGGAAGCAAACTCTAAGATGATTTCGGACCGAGCGCTTTGGGCCACCTGGTATAACCTGCCCGCTGGCGGCCGCGACGCTTATCTTGCCTGGCTGCACGGCAGCTATATACCGAAGCTGCTGGAGCATCCGGGTATCGTGTCGGCGGCGCATTACGCGTGCGAAAAAATAACGATCCCGCCGCGTATCCGCCACACCGAGGATCCTGCGGTTCCGCGCGGCAACGATTACATACTGATATTCGGCGGCAAAAGCTCGCACGCTTTTTCCAAAGGCACGCAGGCTTTTGCGAGCCACGCTCCGAGCAAGCTCGACGCGAACCTGACTGCGGAAGACCGCACAATGCTAGCGCTGAGAAGCGATGTGCGCGTCAGCATTTTCACCGAGGAGGCGCGCATCGATGGCCCCGAAGCGAAACAGCGTGTGGGCGAGACCGCGCTGAGCCCCTGTATACAGTTCGGCAGCTTCAATGGCGGCTCGAGCGAGGCCGATGACGAGCTGCTGGCGTGGTATGCCGACTGGCGCATGCCCGCGCTCGCGAAGCTGCCCGGCTGCGTTGGCATGCGCAAACTGGTGTCGGTTTCGGGCTGGGCCCAGCACGGCGTCATTTACGAATTTGTATCGCTCGAGGCGCGCAACAAGTACATCCCGACCCTCGCGGCTTCATATCCTGAAATGGAGGCATGGACCAACGCGTTCATCCCGAAGCTGACTCACGCATTCGGATCGCCTCATGTCGCTCAAAGAATCTGGCCTGCCATAAATACTGGAAAATAGGTGGAAGTCACCAAAACGCTTGCACAATTCGTCGTCGCATCACGCGACACGGACATTCCGCAAAAAGTGAGACACGAAGCGGCGCGATCGATACTGAACTGGCTCGGCTGCGCAGTCGGCGGCTGCCGCCACGAGACCATAGACCGCGCGCTCGCGGCGCTGACGCCTTTCTGCGGTCCGGCGCAGGCGACCGTTCTCGGGCGCGGCGAGCGGCTCGACATCATGCATGCCGCTCTTATCAACGGCATCAGCTCACACGTGTTCGATTTCGACGACACGCATTTGAAGACCGTCATTCACCCGAGCGGGCCGGTCGCTTCCGCTTTGTTCGCGCTGGCCGAACACAGAGCCATGAGCGGCGCCACGTTCCTGCACGCGTTCATCCTCGGCGTCGAAGTCGAGTGCCGCATTGGCAACGCGGTCTATCCGTCACACTACGACGTCGGCTGGCACATCACCGGTACCGCCGGCGTGTTCGGCGCCGCCGCTGCGGTCGGACGCGTGCTCGGTTTGAATGTGCAGCAAATGACGTGGGCGCTCGGAATCGCCGCGACGCAGGCAGCGGGATTGCGCGAAATGTTCGGCACCATGTGCAAGCCGTTTCACCCGGGGCGCGCGGCGCAGAACGGCATGACCGCCGCCTACCTGGCTTCGAAGAATTTTACGAGCTCGGAGTGCGCGATCGAGGCGCCGCGCGGATTCGCCAATGTACTCGCGACCGCGCGCGACTATGCCAAGATCACCGAAAATCTCGGCACGACCTGGGAAGTGGCGCTCAATACGTACAAGCCGTTCGCGTGCGGCATCGTGATCCATCCGACGATCGACGCGTGCGTGCAATTGCGTAATGAACATAAGCTCAAGGCCGATCAGATCGAGGCGATCGCGCTCAAAGTGCATCCGCTCGTGCTCGAGCTCACCGGAAAGAAGACCCCGCGCGCGGGACTCGAAGGCAAATTCAGCGTATATCATTCGGCCGCGGCCGCGATCATTCACGGCGAAGGCGGCGAGCGCGTATACAGCGATGCCATGGTGCGCGATCCCGGGGTCATCGCGCTGCGCGACAAAGTGAGCGCGACAATCGACACGAATGTGCACGAAGACGCGGTGCACGTCGCGATCAGGCTCAAGGATGGTCGCACGCTTGAGAAACACATCGAGCACGCGATCGGCAGCCTCGCGCGCCCGATGAGTGATGCCGATCTCGAAGCCAAGTTCCGCGCGCTCGCGAACGGCATTCTATCGAGCGCCGAAACCGACGCGCTGATCAAGCTGTGCTGGTCGATCGAAAAATTGCAGGATGCCGGCGAGCTTGCGCGCGCCGCAGTGCCGCAATCACGAACTGAATACAGTCGCACGCAGTGACACCGCGGCCTTGCGCAGTGCCGCAGTTCAATCGTTGATCTCGACTAACTTCATGCGTCCGGACTTGCCGCTCTTGATCGATACTTGAGCTTTGTGCAGGTTGAAGTGCCGGGCGATCAGCGTTATCAGCTCGGCGTTGGCTTTGCCGTCAATCGGAAGCGATTTGACCCGCGCGAGCCACGTTCCGTCGCCCGATTGCTCGAGGCCGGGTGAACGCGCATTTGGCTTCACCTTGACCCGGATCGTCTTCATCGCTTCCCTTGCACGAACGATTGGATCACTCGCTCTTGATGTTCGCCATTTTGACCACGTCTCCCCACTTCTTGAGCTCGGTCTTCATGTAGGCCGTGAATTCCTCGGGAGAGGAGGGCGTCGGGACGGTACCTTCGGCGAGCATCCGCTCGGTGACGTCCTTCTGCTTGAGGATCTCGACGATTTCCTTATTGAGGCGCGCGACGACGTCTTTGGGCATGTTCGCAGGGCCTATCATGCCGCCCCATGCGTAGGCCTCGTATCCGGGCAGGCCAGTCTCGGAGATCGTCGGAAATTCCGCGAGCGCCGGTATGCGTTCCCTGTTGCCGATGCCAAGCGCGCGCAGCCTGCCGGCGCGCACATGCGGCAGCACGGTCGGAATGCTGCTAAACGTCAATTGAACTTCGCCCGCCAGCAGTGCAATGCCGGCGGGCGCGGTGCCCTTATACGGGACGCTCAGTATCTTCACCTTGGCCATCGAGTTGAACAATTCTCCGGCGAGATGCCCCGAGTTGCCGGCGCCAGGATGCGAATAGGAAAGCTGATCGGGATTCTTTTTGGCGAGCGCGATCAGCTCGCGCGCATTTTTCACCGGCAGCGACGGATGGACGACGAGCAGCAGCGGGAAATTCACCATGTTGGCGATGGCCGTAAAGTCTTTGAGCGTATCGTACGGAAGCTTGCTGTAAATAAACGGATTGACTGCGAGCGGGCCGGCAGACGCGGCGGCGATGGTGTAGCCGTCTGGCGGCGAGGCTTTCAGGATTTCGAGCCCGACGATGCCATTGGCGCCCGCGCGGTTGTCGATGGGCACCTGCTGTCCGAGACGTTCGGAGAGCTTCTGCCCGACGATACGGCCGATAAAATCCACTCCGCCGCCCGCCGGAAAAGGCACAATCAGCCGTATCGGCTTATTCGGGTACGTCTGAGACAGCACCGCAGTCGGGCACGCGGCCAGCACGCCGAGTGCAAGCGTATACGTCCCTACGATGTTTGAAGCCATCGTATCCTCCCATTTTTGTGATGCAGAGAAG
>DASYSI010000423.1:0-21161 GCA_036003485.1 Burkholderiales bacterium
ATGGCCTGCCCGACGGATCGAGCTTCACGATGGGCGCCAGATTGGAACCGGCGCAGGTGTTGGCGCCACATCGCTCGGCAACCCATATGTTGCCGTCGCGGTCGACATCGACCGCGCTGGTTGAGCCCCAACTCCTGCCATCGGGAAGCTTCGCCCAGTCCTCAACAACGCGATACGGATTGGGGAGCTGGGCATGTGCCTGCGCGCCCAGCAGCGTAATCGCCGCGACGATAGCGGCGAAACCGTATCTCATTAGACGCGCATATGACATCATATCTACCTCTTGGACATTCGCATTTAATGCACGCGCCGAACAACGCTCGAACGTGCCCTACATCTCAGGCAGGTTACGCATTGTATCGGTGCGCCCACTTTGGTTTCTCTATGCGTTCACTCAGCCTTGATGCCGGAAGCCCGGAATACCTCGATCCGTGTCTCAATTTCGGAACGGATAAACTTGTCGAATTCTCTGGAAGTGCTCGAATTTACTCTCCCGCCCAGGCTGGCGATGCGTTCCCTGATCTCAGGAAGATCGAGAATGCGGGCAACTTTCCGCGAAAGCCGGTCGATGATCGGCCGCGGTGTCGCTGAGGGCGCAAGCATCCCTATCCAGCCGTCATAGTCGAACCCGGGCAGTCCCGCCTCAGCGACGGTCGGCACATCCGGCAGCAGCGGCGCACGCTGCACGGTGGTCACCGCCAGCCCGAGCAATCGGCCTTCCCTGATCGGCGGTATCGCCACTATCACGGATGCCAGGTAGTAGTGAATGCGCCCGGTGATGGTGTCAGTGAGCGCCTCGGGAGTGCCCCGGTACGGCACGTGCACGACGTTGAGCTTGGCGGCGAGCTTAAGCAGTTCGCCCGCATAATGCGTTGAGCTGCCGATTCCGGAAGACGCGAAGTTGATCTGCCCCGGCTTCTGTTGCGCGAGCGCGATCAGTTCCTTGACCGACTTCACGCCGAGCGTGGGCGCGACGACCAACACCAGCGCGTTGCTTACGATTTGAGTAACGCCGCAGAAATCTTTCACCGAGTCATAGGGAAGCTTCGGAAAAAGCTCAGCGCTGGCCGCAAAGGCCGACGAAGTTACCATGAGCGTATGGCCATCGGGCGGCGCGCTGGCGACGATGCCTCCGGCGACGGCGACGCGATCATCATCCACGTGGATGATGCCGTTTGCTATTCGAGTTTAATGCCGCTGTCATTGACAATTTTGGCCCAGCGCGCGATGTCGGATTTGATATCGGCTGCGAACTGCTCGGGCGTGCCGCCCACCGGATCGCCGCCAATGGTGGTCAGGAAACGCTCTTTCATTTCCGGTGTCGCGAGTATCTTCACGACTTCATCGTGAATCCTCACAACGACGGGCCTGGGCGTGCCTGCCGGCGCAAGCAGGCCATACCAGGCGGAAACGTCGAAACCCGTGATGCCGGCTTCGGCAAAAGTGCCGACATCGGGCAATGACGCATGACGCTTCGCGCTCGTCAGCGCAATGCCTTTCAATTTGCCCGCCTTGATGTGCGCCTGCACCGTCGGGATGGCCGTCGCGAGCAGCGGGATCTGCCCTGCCAGCACGTCGATCACCGCCTGTCCGCCGCCTTTGTAGGCAATGTGCGTGAATTGGGTGCCGGTGCGCTGCGCGAACATCAGCATCGCCAGGTGCGGCGTGCTCGCGTGCCCGGAGGACGAATAATTGATGCCGGGTTTGCTCTTCGCGTAAGCGATCAGCTCTTTCGTATTCGACGCCGGAAACGACGGATGCGCAACGAGGATCAGCGGAAGTGCAGCGACTTTGGTGATTGGCGCGAAATCCCTGATGGGGTCGAACGGCAGCTTGCTATATGCCGACGGGTTGATCACCATCGTCGCATCGAACGCCATCAGCAGCGTGTAGCCATCGGGGTTCGCTTTCGCAACCATGTCGGTGCCGATATTGCCGTTGGCGCCGGTGCGGTTGTCCACGATCACCTGTTGGCCGAAGTTGTCGCCGAGTTTCTGGCCGACCGCGCGCGCGAGCGCATCGGTCGAGCCGCCGGCAGCGAACGGCACGATCAGGCGTATGGATTTCGTCGGGTAGGACTGGGCTTGAGCACCGGCCGCGATTGTTGTCAACGCAATCGCGCAGCATGCGGCGAAAGGAATTTTCAGAGCGGAGCGCATACGTTATCGTCGATTATACTGCGCACTCCACGGCGGCCGCGGCCGAGATCGTGAATTTTTGAAAAGGAATGAACATGGCAGCAACGGCAGGTGCGCTGCGCGCGCGGCTCGCGGCGCCCGGATTGATCACCGCGCCGGGCGTTTATGACATGATTTCTGCGCGCATTGCCGACCGCATGGGTTTCCCCGCGCTTTATATGACGGGCTTCGGCGTCGTCGCATCGCATCTGGGCCTGCCGGATGCGGGGCTTGCGACTTATACCGATATGGTCGGGCGCGTCAGTCAAATCTGCAATATCACGCAAACGCCGTTGATTGCGGATGCCGACACCGGTTACGGTGGATTGCTCAATGTTGCGCACACGGTGCGCGGCTATATCAAAGCTGGTGCGGCGGCGCTGCAGATCGAAGACCAGGAGTTCCCCAAGAAATGCGGCCATACGCCGGGCCGGCGCGTCATTGCATGCGAGGACATGGTGAAAAAGATTCGCGTCGCAGTCGAGGCGCGCGGTGCCGACGATATCCTGATCATCGCACGCACGGATGCGCGCACCGCGCATGGGCTCGACGAGGCGCTGCGCCGCGCTGACGCGTACGCGAAATCCGGCGCCGATATTCTGTTCGTCGAGTCCCCGGAGTCCGAGCAGGAGATGGAAAAAATCTGCGCGCGCTGCGAACTGCCGCTCATGGCGAATATGGTCGAAGGCGGCAGGACGCCGGTGCTGTCCGCGCAGCAGCTGGAGCAGCTCGGCTACAAAATCGCGATTTTCCCCGCCACTGGATTTCTTGCGGCGGGTGCCGCGCTCGAATCGATCTATCAAACGCTCAAGCGCGATGGCTCGAGCGCCAAGATCACGGTGCCGCTATATGGATTTTCGGAATTCGCCAGGCTGATGGGATTTGAAGAGGTGTGGAATTTCGACCAACGGCACGCGGATTAGCGAATCCCTGATGCAAAAAAAGCGCTGCGCGTGGGCGGAAGGCAACGTGCTCCAGACCGCTTATCACGACGCCGAATGGGGCGTTCCGGTGCACGACGACCGGCTGTGGTATGAATTCCTGATCCTCGAAGGCGCGCAAGCCGGCCTGAGCTGGGACACGATACTCAGAAAGCGCCAAAATTATCGCCGCGCTTTCGCCCGTTTCGATCCGCGCGCCGTCGCGCGCTTCGGGAAGAAAGACGTCGCAATGTTAATGAAAGACTCCGGGATCGTCAGAAACCGGCTCAAGATCGAGTCCGCCATTACCAACGCTGCGGCATTTCTCGCGATTCAGGCTGAGTTCGGCAGCTTCGACCGGTACATCTGGCAGTTCGTCGGCGGAAGCCCGCGCCGGAATCGCTGGCGCACGTTGAAGCAAGTCCCCGCGTCGACTTCCGAATCCGACGCGATGAGTAAGGATCTCAAGAAACGCGGCTTTCGATTCGTCGGATCGACAATCTGCTATGCGTTCATGCAGGCAACGGGCATGGTGAACGACCATCTGGTCAGCTGCTTCCGCCACAGCGAACTGCGATTGCTTCGCTAGCTAGTCAAACCACCTGCGCTTGTGGCTCACGCCCTGGGCATTCGGACCCGCTCCCGATGGCTCGAGCCACAGCGCCTTGCCCGGGTGTTTCACCGGAATTCCATTGAAGCGGTCGCGCAGCCAGTCGCATACAAAAGCGTGTATGTCCGCTTCCCAGACCGCGCTTCGCGCTTTCTGAGTGACCGAGCCGTTGTGATGCTGGTCGGGCATCACCCACAGCTCAGCCGGAGCCTTCATCTGATCGAACAGGCGGTACACCTCGTCGAGCGGCGCACGAGGATCGTATTCGCCCGCCGTGATCAGAGTCGGACATGTGATCTTTTCCATGCGGCCTTCCATCGTCATCGCGCTCACGACCTTGTCGAGCTCTTCCTCGGTGGAGGACTGCGTGAGGTAAGCAAAAAGCTGCTTGTAGCGCGGCGACTCTTCGGTCATCAGGTAATACTTGTCGACGAATGACGCCCACGGCGCCGCCGCCGCGGCGATGCGTCGGTCCTTTGCGGCGATTTGCATTCCCCAGAACGAACCGAAAGAAAGCGCGTAGACGCCGATCTTTTTCGGATCGACCTCCGGCCGCTGAATCAGATAATCGATGGCGGCGCCCGCCGCCTCTTCGTAATTGTCCGCCGTGAGTCTAATGCGGCGCAGATTGCTTTCGCCCTGTCCCGGACCGTCGAACGAGAACGCGTGCATGCCGCGCTGGAGCGCCTGGTTGTAATAAGGATGCGGCCACGCTTCCTTGGTCTGGTCACAGCCGGGCACGTAGAAGACAAGCGGCTTGCGTCCGGCGCCTGGCGCCAAGTGCAGGTTGCCCGACACCACAGTGCCGTTCCACGCAATATCGACGTGCTCGATGCGGTACGGCGCGTACTCGCGCGTCTTGTCGTAGCATCGGATCAGGCCGCCGTGAAGGTAGCGCTTCTCGTCGTTGGTCTCGAAGACGACGTGCTGCGCGTCAGCGTACTGCAGCGCTGCCTGGTAGTAGAGCTCCATCGCCGTTTCGCGATGGCCCGCGTCCGCTTCCGCCTGCGCGAGACGTTCGGACCGGCGCGCTGCCAATCCCACGTGCTTGGCGATCATGTCGTGGCTGCGTACCGTGCGCGGAAGCCGCCCGCGGCCGTCGGGCTGGAAATGAAAAGTCTTGCCCGTCTCCTTGATGATGTAATCGAATACCCATTGCTGGTCGTCGCGCCGCAAATGCGGCTTCCCTGTCTTTGCGCTTTTCGGACTTGGCATTACTTTTCACCTTTCATAAAAAACTCGATCACTGCGGCCGGATGCCGATCGTCTTGATGACTTTCGCCCACTTCTGCGACTCGTTTCTGATATACGCGGCGAAAGCCTCGGGTGAATTGCCGACGGTTTCCAGGCCCTGACTTGCGAACAGCGTTTTCACGTCGGGCTGGTTCAGCATCTTCACCATCTCTGCATGCAGGCGCGCGACTATACCCTTGGGCGTCTTCGCGGGAACCAGCATGCCATGCCATGAAACCGTTTCGAAACCCGGCAGGCCGGATTCCGCAACGGTCGGCATGTCCGGCAGCACCGAAGCACGTCGCGTGCTGGTCACCGCGAGTCCGCGCAGCTTACCGGCTTTGACGTGCGGCATCGCGGGCAACAGGCTGCTTACCATCATCTGCGCCTGCCCGCTGATGACGTCGGTGAGCGCCTGGCCGGTTCCTTTGTAGGGCACGTGCACGATATCGGTCCCGGTCGCGAGCTTGAAGAGCTCGGCCGCGAGATGTGTGGTCGTGCCGCTTCCGCCGGATGCATAGTTGAGCTGGCCGGGTTTCGCTTTGGCCAGCGCGACAAACTCCTGCACCGACTTCACCGGGAGCGACGACGGAACCACGAGTATCTGCGGTCCCGATGTCGTCTGCGTGAGCGGCTGGAAGTCTCGCAGCGTGTCGTACGGAAGATTCGCGGTCAAAGCCGGATTGACGGCGAGATTCGCCGACGAGCCGATCACCAGCGTATAGCCGTCCGGTGCGGATCTGGCGGCGAGCTCCATCCCGATCACGCCCGTTCCTCCTCCTCGGTTGTCGACGACGATGTTCTGCTTGAGATTCTCGCCCAGTTTCTGCGCAACCACGCGCCCGATGATATCGGTCGGCCCGCCGGGAGGGAACGGCGCGATGAGCCGCAGCGGCCGGTCTGGATAACTTTGCGCAGAATCCGCCGACGGAATAGCGGCGTGCGCGCCCGGGCAGCCCGACGCCCATGTCACCACAGCAGCAGCGGCAATGCGATTCAGCTTTGTCATCGGAACAGTGATTATATTCCGCACGTCAGCGACGCTCCCAAGAACAAGTGTCCGAGGAATGCAATCAAAGCGCATCGGCCTTGATGCCGACCGACTTGATGATCGCCGACCATTTGGCGAACTCGGATCGCAGCAGCCGCGCGAGCTGCTCGGGCGTGCTGGCGACCGCTTCAACATCCTCGCGCGCGAGCAGCTGCTCCCGCAGCGCCTGATTCGCGAGAGTCGCTGCCAGCGTCTGCTGAAGTTTTGCAATGACGGCTTTCGGCGTGCCCGCGGGCGTAACGATCGCATGCCAGGACGTGCTGCAGAAATCGGGAATGCCCGCTTCCGTGCAAGTCGGCACGTCGGCAAGCTGCGCGGAGCGCCGAGTCCCACTGCTGACGATGCCCTTGAGGCGTCCCGCCTGCACCTGCGCCGCGAGTCCCGCGACGGTGCTGACCGCAAGCTGCACTCGTCCGGACGCGAGTTCGGGCATCGCCTGTCCCATCCCTTTAAAAGGCACATGGACAAGATTCACGCCGGCGACACGCTTAAAAAGTTCGCCCATCAGGTGGAGTCCGCTGCCGATCCCGCTCGATGCGTAGTTGAGCTGCCCCGGACGCTGCTTCGCATACGCAATGAGTTCGGCGACCGTGTTCGGAGGCAGCGATGCAATCGCAAAGATCATGAATGGCGAGCTCGTAACGTGAGACACCGGCGCGAAACTTCGGAATACGTCGTAACCCAATTTGCCGTAAAGGATAGGACCGATCGAAAGCGGGCCGGAGTTGGCATATAGCAGCGTATAGCCATCGGGCGCTGCGTCGGCGACGAGTTGGGAACCGATCGTGCCGCCTGCGCCGGCGCGATTATCGATGATGATCTGCTGATTGAGCTGTCCCGACCACGGTTGCGAAATTGCGCGCGCGACGATGTCGATCGAGCCGCCAGGCGGAAATGGCACCACCATGCGTATCGGCCGGACAGGATACTGCTGCGCGAGCGCCGCTGCGTGCGCGATGCAAAGCGATCCGAGCGTCCACCACGAAACCGATCGATTCACGCTGCAGGTCCTTTGCGCGGCAATGCTCAGCGGGCTAGCGCAGGCGCGCTTCGAGCCAGTCGGCGATGTAGTCAGTCGCGATCTGCCGGTTGTCGACCTGACAATGCTCGGCTCCGCCTTCCTTCACCGTGAAGATTTTGAGCGTCTTGTCTTTCGACCCCACGGAGTCGTGAAGCTTACGCGCGACTTCGCGCGGCGTGAGCTTGTCCTGCTCGCCCCAGCATATGAGCATAGGGCACGTAATCAGCTGCGCCACGCCCTCGAGCGTGAATTTCTTGAGTTTCTCCATCGCCGTTTCCATGTCTGCCACGCCGAGCACCCATGGCAGCTGGAAATGAGAAGTTGCATTGGCCTTCTCGTCTTTCTGCATCGCGTCCCAGCGTTTTTGCCAGACCGCGTGGTAATCGTAATGCGGACCCCACGCGACGCAGGCGGCGTAGCGTTTCTCGAACGCAGCCGCGCGCGGCGCGTAGTAGCCGCCGGCGCTGTATGCCATGATCGCTACGCGTTCGGGATCGACATCCGCGCGTGACGCTACGTATTCGTATGCAGCTTTCCCCGGCACTTCGTAGTCGTAGCGCGAAGGCAGGTCGCGCAGCCGCAGCGCTTCGCCCTGGCCCGGCCCGTCGATCGCGAGCGTATGAAATCCGCGAAACGCGAGCTCGACGCCCGCGAAAAGCACGCTCATTTCCTTGCAATTGTCGAGCCCGTCGAAAAGCACGACGGTTGGCGCGCGGCGCTTCGCAGTGGGTGACTTCATGAAATACGCGGGAAGCGCCGTGCCTTCATACGGAACATCGATGATTTCGAGGGTCGGATACCTGCGCTTGAGGCCTTCGTGCGAGCAGCGCAGGCTCTTGCGGTACATCTCGAGCTTCTGCGCGCCCGGCGGCAGCATGCGCTCGCCGGTGTAATAATAGTTGCCCGCGCGCAGATAGTAATTCCCGGCCGTCGCGTCCCGACCTTGCGCCGCAGCGGCGTCAGCCGCGCGCTCCACCTGTGCGGCAACTGCGCCCCATTCTTCCCACCAGGCATGGGGTTCGCTGATGCGCTGGTGCAGCCGCTGCACGACACGGTCGATCTCCTCGAGCGCAACCGCAGCGTAGGGCGCCATGCCTTTCGCAATCAGCGTCGCATTCGACCACTGGAAATGCTGTGGGAAGCTGTGTATCCAATTGCCGGGGTAAAACATGAAATCTCCAAAAGCGAGGCTAAAACATTTCCGCGACGGTTTTGATTCGCTGCCGTTGCCGTGCCGCGTACGTGTCAAGCACTAGCACGAGATCACGCGCAGCGATCATTCAAGCCGCACGCCCGCATCCTTGATCACCTTCGCCCATTTGGGGATCTCGTGCTGAATGTGGTCGGCGAATTCTTTGGGCGTGCCGCCGATGATCTCCGCACCGAGCGCAGTGAGGCGTTCGCGCACGTCGGGCAATTGCAGCATGCGATTGATCTCGGTGTTGAGCCTGTCGATGATCGCTGCAGGTGTTCCCGCGGGGACAAGCACCCCATGCCAGGTAGTGGCTTCGAAACCCGGGACGCCAGCTTCTGCAACCGTCGGAAGCTCCGGCATGCTGCGGGCGCGCTTGGCGGTGGTCACCGCGAGCGCTCGCACCCGCTGCCCTTTGACGTAAGGCATCACCGACAACGCGGACGCGAACATGAGCTGGGTCTGCCCGGCGATGAGTTCGGTGAGGGCGGGAGCGGCGCTCTTATAGGCAATATGCACAATATCGGTTCCGGTCATGCTTTTAAAAAGTTCGGCCGCCAGGTGCGCCGCCGCGCCCATTCCCGATCCCGAATAATTCAGTTGGCCTGGCCGTGCTTTCGCGAGCGCGATGAGTTGCCTGACCGACGTCACCGGCAGCGACGGATGCACGACGAGGACGTTGGGCTGCGATGCTACCAGCACGACCGGTGCGAAATCCTTGATGGGATCGAACCCCAGTTTCTTGTAGAGGCTCACGTTCGCGCCGAAAGTGGCGTTGTTTCCCGTGACTAAGGTATAGCCGTCCGGCGGAGCCTTGGCGGCGATTTCAGTACCGATATTGCCGGCGGCACCGGCGCGGTTTTCGACGACCACGGGCTGGCCCAGACTCTCCGCGAGCTTCTGTCCGATGAGACGCGCGAGGATATCGGTAGGACCGCCAGGCAGATTCGGGGCGATAAACCGAATCGGCTTTACCGGATAATTTTGCGCCAGCGCGGCGGGCACCGCGATCCAAAGCAGACACGCACAGACGGCCGCCGGCCGGCGGCACGACTCGAAGCTTGAAATCGGAAATCGCGTCATGTGAACCTCGCGCGAAGAAACATCAACAACCTCAACAGATGCCATCAAAGAAAGCCGCCATATCGGATTGTGCTTCGACTTCGCGCACGCGCTGGGTCAGCAGCGCAATCTGCGCTGAATCGAGCGGACGCGCGCCGCGCCGGAAGCATTCGTCGAACTTTTCGTCGATTTCCGCGGGTGTGAATGGGTCATCGGGCCCGCCACGCACATCTTCTACGCGGCACGAGATTTCGCCGTGGGTTCTGGACTGCACGCGCACCACAATCGGACCGCGCTGCGTCGTATGCTGCGGGTCGACTTTCACGCTGACCTTCGCGATCTGGGCTGCGATAGCCGGATCGCGCGCGACATCCTCCTGTATCTCGGCAAGCCCAAGCTTGCGGCGCACCAGCAGGCACGCGACCGTGTAACGCAGGTTGAATTGTGCAGCCACCTGCGGGTCGTGGCTCGGATCGTAGCGGCCGCCGACGATGCGATCGATGTAGGGTGTCACCGTAACTTCGACCGATTGCACGTCGTCGGGCCTCAAATCGTAGCGCCGAATCAGATTCAACATCGCTTCGATGGTCGTGTGGTTGCAGCCGCAGCTCGGATATTTCTTGAGGCTGACATTGACGCCGTCGAAGCGGCGACCGAGCGCTTCCGTGAGCCGGTCAGGATCGCCTTCCTGGTACAGCGCGTAGAAGCCGAATTTGCCTTCGAGCACTTCGCTCGGTGCGGTAAGCCCGCGCTGCGCAAGCAGCGCTGCATACACGCCTGAACGCGCGGCGAATGCCGACAACATGCGCTTCGCGAGCGACGGCTGAATGTTAGCCTGCTGCGTACCCGCGGCCTGGAAGAAGCCAAGCCCCAGCGCATGCTGCATCGCCTCGGCATCAAGACCGAGCAAGCGTCCCGCCGCCGCCGCGGCGCCGAAAACTCCGAAGGTGCCGGTGTAGTGAAATCCCCGATTGGGGTACTTGGCGGCCACTCCAAGCCGGTAGACGATGTCCGCGCCGATCACCAGCGCGGCCAAAAAATCCCGGCCGCACGCGTGCTCTTTCTGCGCGATCGCGAGCGCCGCGGGCAGCACTGCGATATTGATATGTACTGCGGCGCCCTGCCCGATCGAATCGAAATCGAGCGCGGACGCCGACATGCCATTGATGAAGGCAGCCGAGGTCGCAGGAAGCCGGCCGCCGTACACCCATGCGGTACCGTCAGCGCGCCCGCCTTCGTCCACCAACAGCGCGTGCGTCTCGCGACAGCCGGGCGCGTCCGAGCCCGCCCACGCCACCGCCAGCGTGTCGAGCATGAAAAGCTTCGCTGCATCGAGCGCGGCCGGCGGAATCGCATCAAAGTGCGTGCCGGCTGCATGGTACGCGAGCTGTCCGGAAAGCGTCGCGGCGGAATTGCGCTCGACGCGGACGGCTGATTGATCATTCATAGTGCGCTTTCATTCGAAAACTCGGTGGGTGTCATTGTTGTTCGCATGAACAAGGCTAGCTGCCGGGAACGATGCCGGGCTTGAGCGTGAGGCAATAATCGGCTATCTCGCCGGGTCGGCATTTCCATACGCGCTCGCGATGCGGATTGGCAAAGCAGTGCTGCAGCGCTTTGCGCAGCGGGCGCAGCCGGAATGGATAACCGAAGACGTGCGGGTGGATCGAGATGTTGAAAACGAGCGGGTGCTTCGCGCTCTGCTCGATCATCTCTTCGAACTGATCGACGAGCATGTCGCAAAACTCACGCGCGGTGTGCTGGCGATGGATGATCTGTGGCGAATCGTTGAGCTCAACCGGATACGGCACCGACAGGATTGGACCCGCGCGCGTTTTGAGCCACATCGGCTGGTCGTCGCACGGCCAATCCGAAAAATAAATATATCCCGCCTCCTTCAGCAGGTCGGGCGTCCACGTATGTTCGTACGACCCGCCGGAAAGCCAACCCTTCGGCGGTCTGCCCTCGTTGCGCGTGAAAGTCGCAGTCACTTCCTGGATGATGCGCGCCTCGTCGGCTTCCCAGCGGAAATCGTTGAAGTTCTCGGAATTGACGCGCCCATGCGCAATGATTTCGTCACCGCGGCTGCGAATGCGCTCGAAGATCTGCGGAGCCTCGCCGTAGAGCATGCTGTTCACGTTGTGTACGAGCGGGATATCGAGCTCGTCGGCAAGGTCGAACAGCCGCCAGATGCCGATGCGGTTGCCGTAGTCGCGCCACGAATAATTGCGGTTGGTCTGCGGCTCGCCGTGCTTGGCATTGTCGTGACCGCGGCCTTTGCCGAACGCATGCACCGCGATGTTGGTGGTGACGCAGAACGCGAGGCGCCTGCCGCCGGGCCAATCGTAATTCGCACGCTCGGTAATCGGCGAGTAATCGTAACGGCCGTGCTGCGGAAGCTCGAGAGTCATGGGCGCAATTTCAATAAAAATTCATGCAGGTGAAGCCCGCATTCGCGTATCAGTCAACCTTGGCTCCGGATTCCTTGACTACCTTCGCCCACTTGGCGATATCTTCGCGCACGTAGCGGCCGAAGTCCTCCGATGCCATCGGCATCGGCTCGGCGCCGAGCGATGCGAGCCGCTCCTTCAAGTCCGCAGCGCCCAGAACCGCGACGATATCTGCGTTCAGCTTCGCGACCAGATCCCTGTTCAGCCCCGCAGGCGCGAATACGCCGTACCACGAAGATACGTCGAAACCTGCCAGGCCCGATTCACTGACCGTCGGCACGTCGGACAGCAAAGGTGAGCGCTTGATGCTCGTCACGGCAATCACGCGCAATCTCCCGGATTTGACGTAGGGCATCGCCGGTGGCAATCCCATCGAGGCGAGCTGCACCTGCCCGGCGAGCAGATCGCTCACCATTTGCCCCGAGCCGCCTTTGTACGGAATGTGCGTCATGTTCACCTTTGCCATGGTTTTGAATAGTTCCATCGACAGGTGATTCGGCGAACCGTTGCCGGCCGAACCGAAGTTGAGCTCACCGGGGCGTGCGCGCGCGAGTGCAATCAGTTCCTTCACCGATTTGACGGGGACCGAGGGATGCACGGCAATCAGGCTCGGGAAAGTGGCAACCGACGACAGCGGCGTCAGGTCTTTCGCAAGATCGTAACGCAGGTTATGGAACAGACTCATGTTGATGGCATGCGGGGCGCCGGCCATCAGCAGCGTATATCCGTCAGGCGCGGCTTTGACCACGGCCTCCGCGCCGATGTTGCCGCTCGCGCCGACGCGGTTATCCGCGATCACGATCTGTCCCCACTTATCGTACAGCTTCTGGCTGACGATGCGCGCAAGCACGTCGGTCGAGCCGCCTGGAGCAAACGGAACGATCATTCTGACGGTCTTGCTCGGATAATCCTGTGCCGGTGCAGCGCCCGCGATCAGCAGCGCGGCAAAAACAAATCCGAATCTCACCATCTTTACAGTTCCCCCGATTAAAGTGTGTTATTTTTGCACGATGATGCGCGTTGCAGCCGCGATTGCAAGGTCTCGCGCTGCGCTGCCTTCGATTCTGCCAAAAAGCCCGGCAAAATAACACCTGTATAATTCGCGCATCCGCGCCGGCGGTCTGAGCATGGCCTGCGCGTACGATCTATCAACACATAGACTGGAGAAATAATGATGGATGGCGCCCCGCAGCTTGCCCGCAACGTCAAACGCTTAGCACATCTCGATCTGCCGGGCGCCGGTCAGGTATACGTCAACGGCAATTACGCGTACCTCGGCCACCTGCCTAACAAGCAGGGACTCGGTACCAGCATCATCGATATTTCCGACCCGCGCAAGCCGCGCGTCGTGTCGCAGATCGATCTCGGCGATCCGACCTCACATAGCCACAAGGCGCGTGTGATCGGCGACATCATGATCGTCAACAGCGAGCGCAACATGACAAAGATCGGACGCAAAACCGACGAATTGCCAAAGCTCCGAACGCAGTTGCGCGAAACACTCGGACGCGATCCCAACCACGCCGAAATTGCCGCGGCGGTCGGAGTCGACGTCGCCGCAATACCGGCTGTCGAGGAAGCCGAGCGCAAGCCTTACAACATGGGCGGCTTCAAGATTTACGACGTATCAGACCGTGCCAAACCGAGGTTGATCACGTTCCACAAGACTCACGGCATCGGCGTGCACCGTTTCGACATGGATGAAAACTTCGCCTATATATCGACGGAAATGCCGGGTTATATCGGCAACATTCTGGTCATTTACGACATTCGCAATCCCTCCCGACCCGAAGAGGTCTCGCGCTGGTGGCTGCCGGGACAGCATATCGCCGGCGGCGAGAAGCCTGCGTGGCCCGGACGCCAGCACCGCCTGCATCACGCACTGCGCATCGGCGACCGCTTATGGGCGGGCTGCTGGCACGGCGGCGTGCGCGTGATCGACGTTTCCGATATCCGCAAGCCGCGCACCATCGGCGAATACAACTACCATCCGCCGTTTGTGGAACCGTCGCATACCTTCATGGGCGTGCCGTTCCCGATCGGCGGCAGGCAGATCGCGCTCGCGATCGACGAGGAAGATCATGCGGCAAGCCCGGAGGAAATGGAACGGCGCCGCGGCCGGCCTCACGGCTGCCTGTGGGTGTTCGACGTCGGCGACGTGGCGAAAATCAAGCCTCTCGCGATCTTCCAGGTCAGCGAGCTCGACTCACCATATAGCCGTGCCGCGCCTGGGCGCTTCGGCGCGCATCAGTTTCACGAACGCATGGATGACGACACGCTCGTCTACTGCACGTGGTTTGCCGGTGGTCTGCGCATCGTGGATGTCGCCGATCCGGCCGCGCCGCGTGAAGTGGGACATTTCGTCCCCGAACCGGCATCGGGACAAGCCGGCCCGCAAACCAACGACGTCGACGTCGACCAGCGCGGGATAATATATCTTGTCGATCGCGGACCCGGTTTCAATATCCTCGAGTTCGCGCGCCCGAACTAGCAGGCTGATGTAATCCCAAAGCGGATCGTACTCGCTTAGGTGCGATACATGTAGTCGCGCGTGAGCGGCAGCGGCCTGGCTTCCTTGTTTTTAGCCTTGCACGCGAGGACCTGATAGACGTTCATCCATCCGTGGGCGAATCCATAGGCGACGCCGGCGAGATAAATTTCCCAGATCCTAAGCCGCCGGTCCCCCGCGATCGCGGTTGCGCGCTCGCGGTTCGATTCGAGACGATTGGCCCACTCGTGGCAGGTGCGCGCGTAATGACGACGCAGCGATTCGACATCGGTGATCTCGAGGCCGGCGGCCGACATTTCCTGTAACGCGAAAGTAATATGCGGTAACTCCGAATCCGGAAACACATAACGGTCGATGAATTCGCCAGCGCCCAGGCCATTCTCATCCGTATTCGTGATGCCGTGGTTCAACACCAGGCCGTCGTCCTTCAGCAGCGTGCAGATCTTGCTGAAATACGTCGCAAGATTCTTCAAGCCCACGTGCTCGAACATGCCAACGCTCGCGATCTTGTCGAATACGCCAACCTGCGGCAGGTCCCGGTAGTCGCGCAGCTCGACCGTACAGCGATCCTGCAGGCCTTCCGACCGAATCCGTTCCTGGGCGTACTCGAACTGATTTTTCGATAGCGTGATTCCCGTTGCGATGGCGCCGTACTGTTTCACCGCGCGCACGATCAACGCCCCCCAGCCGCAGCCGATGTCGAGGAAACGCTCGCCGGGCTTAAGCATCAGTTTGTTCAGAATATGGTCGAGCTTCTGTTCCTGCGCCGTCTCGAGCGAGTCATTTTCGCTGCGGTAATACGCGCACGAATAAACCATGTTGCGGTCGAGGAACAGCGAATAGAATTCATTCGAGACGTCGTAGTGATATTCGATCGCCTTGCGGTCCTGGCTGTGGCTATGGCTGTGGCGCCTGATGCGTCCGAACCCTGCACGTGTGGTCGCGGCGACGCTGCGCGCCAAACTTTCGGCCACCCGAAACAGCTCATGGATCGACCCTTCGGCGCGGATATGGCCCTCGACGAACGCTTCGCCGAGCTTATTGAGATCGGGCGGAATGAAATACCTGAGCGCCGAAGGTTTTGGCACGACAACCGTGACGGTGGGTTTGGGCGAGAGACAAAACTGCTGGCCATTCCACAACTCCACCCGCAGGGGAATGGTTGCACTGGCCGAGACGCGATCGATCAGCCTTTCAAAGCGATTCTCGAGAAACATGTGGTCACCTCAGCGCTGGGTTCAAATGAAAATCAGTTGCTCCATACGATATGCCGTCGGTATTTAGATTATTTTTATATACCTCATGCAAGAACGCAAATCGCCGTTGGACCGTACGCTAACGAACATACCTGGCAGCACGTGCGGCCATTTTCACCTCGGCTGATGACACAGCCGCTTTTCGAAAACCGGGAATGATCGCGGCTTTGCGGATTCATCAGGCTTTGGCCTTTTTCTCGCCCGTCTGCTTCGCTGCATGGTGCGCGACGGCAAAAGCCTTGCTTTCATCGTGCGCGTACTCTTCGTACGCATTGTTAAAGGCTTTCAGGAATGCTTCTTTCTGATGGTGCGTGTACTGATCGACTTGCGCTTTGGGCAGATCAGCGATTTTCGAATAGGGCATGGCAGACCTCCATTTGCGTGATTATCTCGTGCGACACCATGAAAACGGTGCGCGCGAAGAGCGGTGGGACGCATCTCGTGCGTCCCGTCCGCTGACGATTACTGTTTGATCTGGCCGCGAATCTCTCCGTCTTTGTGTGCGGCGCTGTGCACGTTGACGTAAAGTTTGCCGGCTTTGTAGTTGTCGTACTGGGCGTCGCTCAATTTTGAACCCGCCGGCACCGACCACACATTATCGGAGGATTTGGCGAGCGGAATGATCACGGGTCCATTGGATCCCGCTGCCGCTTCGTGTATATGCGCTGCGGTGCCTGCAATGCCCGAAGTCGTAACACTGCCGCTGACTGACTTGTCTGCACCCACGACAATGTTTCCGCTTCCGGACGCTGTAGTTGTGACCGGGGGTACTTCCTGGGCACCGCTTAACGTCACTTTGGTCCCCGACATTTCTGCAGCTGCTGCTAATCCAAAAACGGCCGCCACTACGATAGCGGTCGATAATCTTCCGGAAATTCTCGCCACCTTATTCATTTTCTGCTCTCCTTTGGTAAGAAATTGAAAATGCCAGCAGACGCCACATCCACCAAGTCTCGCCCCTTCATCGATGCGGGGCAGCACATTATGTGACCTTACCGAATACCTGCGTTGTCGGCGCTGTCTGATTGAACCGTCAGATTAGTCTGTAAAGACAATTAGCCATGCGGTGTGGCGGTCGCGTGTACGTAGTGACAGATATTTCCTACACCAACTGGCGCAGATCTCCGGTTGCATTACGCCGCAAAACACGGATGCTTACATTGTTGGGAGCGAAAGTAGTTCCTAGTGAGAGCCGTGGTAACCATAGGAGGAAATATGCCCGAAAAAGCAACCCTTAATCGTGCGCGAAAAGAAGCGCGCCAAGGAAAATCGGCTTCGACCCAGGCCGGCGAATTCGTCCGCGAGGAAATTCACCATATCAGAGAAGGCAAGCACGGCGCGCGATCCGCCAAACAGGCGATTGCGATCGGCTTATCCAAGGCGCGCAGGGCGGGAGTGAAACTGCCTCCCAGAAAAGGCGATGGCAAGTCGCCCGCCCCGAGCCATCATTCGACACACCCATCCCCGTCGCGCTCGAGGGCCACGCTGCGGGCGCTGCGCCATGAACCAACGTCGACCGTCAGCCACTCAGCGCTTGCGCGCCAAACGCACGCGAGCGCGATAAAACGAGGGCATTCGAGCCTGCATCAGGCGGCGATGAAAGCGGTGCGGACGAAAGGCACGACAGGCTTGCGCGAAGCGGGAAAAAAAGCGGCACGCACGCGTGCGCGCCATCACCGCGGCGCAGCGGCGTAATCGCCGCGCTAATATCGGCGCGGGAATTGAAATAACGAACCGGATTGCCGGTTTGCGGAGGCCGGACGACATGCAAGCGCGCATGCAAAGCGAGCAAGTTCAGTTCCTGCAGATCCATTCGGGATCGGCAGCGCTCGAGGGTGAACTAATCGTACCCGACGCCGCACACGGCATCGTGCTGTTTGCGCACGGATCGGGAAGCAGCCGGCACAGCCCGCGCAACCAGCAGGTTGCGCGAGCGATTCGCGAAGCAGGCGTGGCAACGCTGCTATTCGATCTGCTCACGCGTGAAGAAGAGGCCCTCGAAGCTCGCACCCGCCATTTGCGCTTTGACATCGGGTTGCTCGCCTGCAGGCTCGCCGACGCGACGCGCACGATCAAGGCGCGAACGGCGCCTACCGCACGCTTGAAAGTCGGCTACTTCGGCGCAAGCACGGGTGGCGGCGCTGCCTTGGTCGCGGCGGCCGAGCTTGGTGAAGAGATCGGCGCAGTAGTTTCGCGCGGCGGGCGGCCCGATCTCGCCGCGGACGCATTACCGCGCGTCAGGTCGCCGACGCTCCTGATAGTCGGAGGGCTCGATGTTGCGGTGATCCAGCTGAACGAGCTTGCCTTCGCGCGCCTGACGTGCAAAAAAGAACTGCGTATCGTGCCGCACGCGACGCATTTGTTTGAAGAGGCCGGGACACTCGAAGAAGTTGCCAAGCTCGCGGCTGGCTGGTTTCGCTCGTATCTGAACGCGGATTCCGGCGGCGATGCGGGCTATCGCGCCGCATAAATGATCGCTGCCCTTAAGCTTGCACGGTCGAATTTCGGCGCGAGTTATTAAGGTCCTGGAGGAACAGATGCTGTTTCGAGACCGAACTGAAGCCGGCCGCGCACTCGCCCGGCGCCTGACCGCTTATGCCAATCGTTCGGATGTGACAGTTCTCGCTCTGCCGCGCGGCGGCGTGCCAGTCGCTTTCGAAGTGGCCAAGGCGTTGAACGCGCCGCTTGATATTTTTGTGGTGCGCAAGCTCGGCGTCCCCGGCCACGAGGAGCTTGCGATGGGCGCGATCGCGAGCGGCGGCGTACGCGTAATCAATGACGATGTGATGAATCACCTGGGTCTTCCCGGTGCCGTCATCGATGCGGTCGCGGCGAGAGAGGAAAAGGAGCTGACACGGCGCGAACGCGCCTATCGCGGCGTGCGCCCTGCGCCTGACGTACGCGGGCGTACCGTGATCCTGGTCGACGATGGTCTTGCAACAGGCTCTACGATGCGTGCCGCGGCGGCTGCGCTGCGCAAGCAACAGCCCGCGCGACTCATCGTCGCCGTTCCCGTCGCTGCGTCGCAGACCTGCAAAGAGTTCAAGACGGAGGTCGACGAGATCGTCTGCGGCGAGACGCCCGAACCGTTCCTGGGCGTGGGCCGCTGGTATCACGACTTTTCGCAGACGTCGGATGAAGAAGTACACCGCCTGCTCGAGCAAGCGTGGCATTAGCAGCGCGGCGCGCGACGATAGCAGGCTAGGGATCTGCGATGTCATTGATGACGAATACGGCACACGGCGCGCTGATTAAGACGCTGCGCGAAGCCGCTCACCCGCTGGAGGGCACGCGCGCCGATTAAGATCCCCTGATGGAGCTGATTGGCGACGCGCGCTTTGTCCTGCTCGGCGAGGCATCGCATGGGACACACGATTTCTATCACATGCGCGCCCAGATCACTAAGCGCTTGATCGAAGAGAAAGGATTTACGGCGGTCGCCGTCGAAGCCGATTGGCCGGACGCCTACCGCGTCAACCGCCACGTGCGAGGCGCGGGCGAGGATGCGACCGCCGATGAAGCACTGGCAGGCTTCAAGCGATTTCCCACATGGATGTGGCGCAATTCGGACGTGCTCGACTTTGTCGAATGGCTGCACAAGCACAACGACGGCATAGCCACGGACGCGCTGAAGGCCGGCTTTTATGGGCTCGACCTCTACAGTTTGCATACGTCGATGGAGGCAGTGCTCGGTTATCTTTCCAAAATTGATCCGCAGGCTGCGCAACGTGCGCGCTATCGCTACTCGTGCTTCGACCATTTTGGCGAGGACACGCAGGCCTACGGCTATGCTGCCAGTTTCGATCTGAACGCGTCATGTGAAGAGGAAGCCCTCGGCCAGCTCATCGAGCTGCGCCAGCGCGCCGGGGTTTATGCGAGCCGCGACGGCAGCGTCGCGGACGACGAATTTTTCTTCGCGGAGCAAAACGCGCGGCTCGTAAAAAATGCGGAAGAGTACTACCGCTCGATGTTCCGCGGCCGGGTCGAATCCTGGAACAAACGCGATAGCCATATGGCCGACACCCTCGCCGCGCTCGTTTCGCACCTGAGCCGCGAGCGGCAAAACGCCAAAGTCGCCGTGTGGGAGCATAATTCGCATCTCGGTGACGCGCGCGCAACTGAAATAGGCGAAGGCGGAGAGCTCAATGTCGGTCAGCTCGCGCGCGAGCGTTATGGCCGCGACGCAGTGCTGATCGGATTTACCACCGATCACGGCACGGTAACGGCAGCGTCCGACTGGGATGCTCCCGCGCAGCGTAAGCGCGTGACGGCAGGACTCGCAGGCAGTTATGAAGCGTTGTTCCATGAGGTCGGCATTCCACGATTTTTGCTTACGCTGCGCGATCGCAGTTCAGCCGCAAGCGGGCTGCGCGAGCCGCGCCTGGAGCGGGCGATCGGGGTCGTTTACCTTCCGGAAACGGAACGCGTGAGCCACTACTTCCACGCGCGGCTCTCAGATCAATTCGACGCCGTGCTCCATCTGGACGAGACGCGCGCCGTAGAGCCGCTTGATCGCGTTACGAGTACAGACGGCGAAGTCCCCGAAACGTTTCCTTCCGGTGTATGAGCTGAAGATACCAGCATGCCCGCGCAAGAAATTCCACGTCACGCGTGGGTCGAATTCTTCGAAAGTTTCAGCCGCGAACACGATGGATGGTTGAGCACGATCGAAGAGCTCGGAGCCGCTCGTTGCGCGCAGGCGGAACCAAGCGCAAAGGCGCTGTTGCGTATTAGCGCCGAGCTAGACGATCAAGATGAAGACATCATTTCGATTATTGCGCGCGAAAGGCCCCACAAGGATATCACTCGCATCATCAAGGCACCCACTCGCGTATCGTTGATCGCGACGGAAGAAGGGGCGCACGTAGGGCTACGGATCGAGTCGAAGAACGGGAGCGTGACGATCGTGAGGTTTCGTTCCCCAATACTGTCCGAGCTGGTCGACGGTGTCGTGCTGGATTGAATCAGCCGGAGTCCGCTCCCACCAGTATGCGCGGGATCGCGGGGTCCAGCTCGTCGGAGCGGTCACGCATTTCCGAGTGCCCGGCGGAAGCGGCGCAATGGGCACAGCAATAAAATTTTCCACTGACCTCGGAGCCATGGCCGATGATGCGGCAGCTGCAATGCGCGCATTCGGGCGCCAAAGCGCGAATCGCGCACTCAAAGCTGTCGAAGATATACGATTCATTACCCATGATGACGGTGAATGACTTGTCATACTCATTTCCGCATAGTGAACATTTCGCCATGACGTTCTCCAGTCAGAGGAAATCAGCAAGCAGCACGAATGCTCTAACGAATGGCCGCGAGAAATCAGGGGGCGTTGTCCGAAACCTGCGTAGGACAATATGAGCTTGGGACCGCTTAAACTGAAAAGCACTGACGATCGGCGGGCACGATGTCCTTTTCGTAGGACTATGCTTACATAGCCTATAGGCGCAGGCGCCATCGGCGCTATGAATGTACGGCTTACTGGTCGTATGTACGGCTAGCGAATCCCGTTCGCGGCAAACAGCGCTTTGCCTTCCACCGACGCGAGATACCGCAGCAAGACTTTGGCCGCGTCGGGATTGGGCGCGACCATCGTCAGCGCGGCGACATAGCGCGTGTAATTCTGAATTTCTTCCGGCAGCGGGCCGACGAGCTGCAATCCTTGATCGCGGTAGAGCAGGATGTCGGT
>DASYSI010000424.1:0-15042 GCA_036003485.1 Burkholderiales bacterium
GAGCGCAGCGAACCATCCGTCCACGACATAGCCGGGCAGACCCGATTCGGCGGCGGTCGCGATTTGCGGTGCGACGACAGAGCGCTTGAGCCCGGTGACCGCGAGCGCGCGCAGCCGGCCGGATTTGATGTGCGGAAGCGCTACCCCGAGCGACGTGCACAATAGCTGCACCTGCCCTGCCACCACTGCCGCGGTCGACGCGCCGGCGCCTTTGTACGGCACATGCACCATCTCGACACCCGCCATGCGCTTGAAGAGTTCGATCGCAAGATGGCCGCTGGTGCCAACGCCTGAGCTGGCATAGACGAGTGCACCCGGTTTCGCTTGCGCGAGCGAGATCAACTCGCGCACCGAGGTAGCTGGTACCGATGGATGAACCACGAGCACGTTTGGCGCCGTGGCGAGCATGGTGATAGGGGTGAAGTCCTGCGGCGTGCGGTAAGGCAGCCTGTCGTACAAAAACGGATTCGCCGCGTAACCCGGCGCCACGACCAGCAAGGTATGTCCGTCGGGATCGGCCCGCGCAACGATTTCGGTCCCGATAATTCCGGCCGCGCCCGCGCGGTTGTCTATCACCAGCGGCTGCCCCCAGCGTTCGGGAAGTTTCTGCGCGAGCAGCCGCGCAAGAATGTCGAGCGCGCCGCCCGGAGTCGATGGCACTACAATTCGCACGGGGCGCAGCGGATACTCTGCAGCGCAGGCGTAATGCCACGCAGCGCCCGTCAACACGCAAGTCAATGCCAGCGCGCGCAACCCCAATCCGAGCTTAGTATCCATGTCCGCGTAATCCGTTTATTTTTCTGCGCACCTAAGACGAGCCTGTTCCGGGAATCCTCGCCATGGCGATGCCGAAGATACTGCATACCGCGCGCAGCGACAATCCCCGTTCGGTTGCGTGACGCGGGACTTTCGATTAACTTCACATCGGCATCGCCATTCGGCAGCGGCTCGACATTATTCGGAGACGATGATGACTGGAACCACGCTTCTATTCGACCCAACACAATGCGTATCCAGGTAGCGGTTTTGCTGGCTTTGGTATCATCGCTTGCGAGTGCGGATGAAGTCTATCCGAGCAAACCCATACGCATGATAGTTCCGGTGACGCCGGGCGGCGGCGGGGACATTACCGCGCGGATGGTCGGATCGAAACTCGCCGAGGCATGGCGGCAGCAAATCATCATCGACAACCGGCCGGGCGCAGGCGGCACGCTCGGCATGGAAATCGGCGCCCGCGCAGTCCCGGACGGATATACCATTGTGCAGGGATCGATAGGTCCGGTGGCAGTCGACCCCAGTCTGTATAGCAAGCTGACTTACGATTCAGTACGCGATTTCTCGCCTATTGCTCGCGCGGTCTCCGCTCTCAACATGTTGGTCGTCCACCCATCGCTACCGGTGTACTCGGTCAGAGACCTGATCAATTATGCCAAGGCAAATCCAAGCAAGCTCAACTTCGGCTCTTCGGGTGCAGGCCGCGCCGATCACCTCGCCGGCGAACTTTTTAAAACTCTCACTGGCGTGAAAATGCAGCACGTTCCATACAAAGGCGGTGCGCCAGCGATGACCGATCTGCTCGGGGGCAACATCCAGTTGATATTCGCGACGGTCTCAACCGCAGTCGCGTCCGTCAAAGCGGGCAAGATCCGCCCCATCGCGGTCACTTCGGCACAACGTGTCGAGCTTTTTCCGGATCTGCCTACTGTAGCCGAAGCCGGTGTGCCGGGATTCGCGGTCGACAACTGGTATGGCTTCATCGGTCCGCGTGGCATGCCCAAGACCATCGTGACCAAGCTGCACCGCGAGATCAATCGCACCCTCGAGTTACCAGACGTCAAGGTGCGCCTGGAGGTGCTGGGCATTTTCCCATTTTTGCTGCCGACGCCAGACGCGTTCGGCGATTACATCAAGTCCGAGATTAAAAAGTACGCGCAGGTGGTGAAAGACTCCGGCGCACGCGCCGAGTAAGCTGCACACTTCTAATATTCGCTATAGCTTGAGCAGCCTCGTGGCGTTGCCGCTCAAAATCGAGTCGCGCTCGCCCGACGACAGTTCGCTCAGACGCTCGATCACGTCGACTGGCCGCGTGTAGCTCATGTCGGCAGGACAGTCGCTGCCAAGCACCACGCGATCGGCGCCGACCTGACGGATCAGGTTCACGAGGATCTGGTCGCCGTGAGTGATCGTGTCGTAATGAAACCGGCGCAGGTAGCTCGAAGGCGGTTTGGTCATATGTTTGCACTCGGCGCGCACCGTCGTGCCGTGATCCATGCGTCCGATCAGATTGGGGAAAGTGCCCCCCGCATGCGGCAGCATCACGTTGAGCTTCGGAAAAGCATCCATCACGCCGCCGAACATGAGCGAGGACGCCGCGATTCCGGTTTCATAAGGATTGCCGAGGAAGTTGCGCAAATGGTAGCCCTGCATGCGCTCGGCGCCGACGGGATTAACCGGGTGCAAAAAAATCGGCAGCTCGAGCGCCTCGCAACGCTGGTACACGGGCCACAGCGATTTATCCTCGAGATTCTTGCCGTTTACGTGTGTCGCCATATAAACGCCGCGTATGCCCGGCAATTTGGCCGCGCGCTCGACTTCCTGCACCGCGAGCTCGGGCGCCTGCATCGGCACCATCGCCATGCCGATGAAGCGGTTTGGATATTTGAGGTGGGCGGCGGCGCATGCATCGTTGAACACCTGCGAGAGCTTGAGCCCGAACTCGGGCGGCGCCCAGTAGACCATCGGGCTCGTCAACGACAGCGCGTGGATGTCGACCCTGGCGTCATCCATCATTTTTAGCCGCAGCCCGAGCTCGATGTAGGTCGCCTGAAAATTCTGCTTCATCCCCGGCACCGCGAAAGTGACCTGGCCGCGTTCGTTTTTGCCGATCGTCGCATTGTTCTTGCCGCCTTCGCTGGCGAGCAGCTCGACCCACTGCCGCGGGTACCAGTGCGCGTGCGTATCGATTTTCAGCATGGTCGCGTCCGCCGCGCACAGCGCGGAAATTCAGGTATATCGATCGTCATTTTGTTCTGTATTCTTCTGTGTAATGAGGGAGAAATAAAGGTGTGCGGTATGCGTGCAGCGGGAGCCGCGCTGAAACTATCATTTTGTCGACAACTAATCAATGCGGATTCCGGCGTCCTTGATCACTTTGCCCATCCTGACGATCTCGGATTTCATCGTGGTTCCAAGCTGCTCCGGCAAGCTGGCGACGACTTCTGATGCCGCATTGAAAACCTTCTCTTTCACCTCTGCCGCGTTCAGCACCTGCACGATCTGCTGATTCAATCGATTGACGATCGTGCGCGAAGTTTTGGCCGGCGCAAAGACACCGTAAATCGCTCCCGATTCATAACCCGGCAGCGCGGAGGCGACGGTGGGTAGCTCGGGAAAACGCGCGAATCGCTGCGCACTGGTAACCGCCAGTGCCCTCAACCTGCCCGTCTTGACATGCGGCATGACCGAAGTCGCGGTAAAAAACGCGAGTTGCACCTGACCGCTGATCAGATCATTGGTCGCGAGTGAAGCGCCTTTGTAGGGAACGCGCACGATATCGACGCCCGCCATCGACTTGAATAATTCTCCCGCGAGGTGAGACGCAGTGCCGGTCGAAGACGAAGCATAATTAAGCGTTCCCGGCTTGGCTTTGGCCAACGCGATCAACTCCTTGACGGACTGTGCTGCGACTGATGGATGCACCACAAGAATGTTCGGCGATATCGTCGCCAGCGTAATTGGCAAAAAATCTTTCAGCGGATCGTACGGCGTATTCTGTAAAAGCGGAGTTATCCATAGGACGTTACTCGTGACGAGCAGGGTATAACCATCGGGCGGCGCTTTGGACACAATATCGGCGGGAATGATCCCGGTCGGCCGATTGTCGACGATCACCTGCTGGCCCAAGGGACCTGAAATCCCCCGCGCGATCAGGCGCGCGACGTAATCAGGACCACCGCCCACTTCGCCGGTCACCATGCGTATGGGTTTATTCGGATAATTCTGGCCCGACGCCACGCTTGCGCCCCATGCCGTCAGGCCAACCGATAAAAGCGCTGCGACAAAACGCGCGAGCAGCATGGTTGCGTCAGATGATCCAATCGATTGGGTCATCTGCTCCCGTTGAGGTCATGATCAATGCGGATGAAAATCACGCTAGGCGCTGCCCAGCGAACGCAGCGAGCGCACGTCTTTGATGCGGTCAAAATCCCACAGCGCCGCCATCAGCGCGTGAGCGCGGCGTTTGCCCACTACCGGCGCAATCAAGTCGAGCGCCTTTTCTTCCTCTTCGTCGCGGGTCAGCGGATCTTCTGAGCTGCCTTTCGCCGCCATCGTTTGATGCGTGAGCTTGCGCCCGTCCTTCAGAGTGATTTCCATCACGCAACGCCAGCGGCGCAGCGTATCAGTCAAGCCTGGATCACCTACCGCCTCGACGCGTTTGCGCAGCGACCTCACGCGTGGGTCCTGCATGCGCGCGTAATCGTGCGCGGACTTGAAGGTCACTGTTCCATCCAACAGCATGACCGTGAGCAGATGCTGGACACAGATATCCGGCATGTCGCGATTATTCACGCTTTGAAGATCCTTCTCCGGCATTCGAGCCACCAGTTTTTCCACGTCGCCGGGTCCGAAACCATGCTGCCGGATCAGGTCGCGCAGCACGTGCAGCGGGCCCTGAATGGGACCGCCCGCCGACCAGCGCTTGATCGCGCAGCGCAGGATTTCGTAATCACGGCCCAGGCCGCGCGTGAGCTGCGCGCGATCGGCTTCCGGCGCAAATGTATAAAAGAAATTGCGCTCGCCTGTGAAGACATCGTCCACCCCTGTGAAACCGTGCGCCACCATAATTGCCGCCACGACACCGTTGTGCGCCGGCATGCCCGACATGAATGACTTCTCGATGTGTTCGGAATCGCGGTATACGGTGGACAAGCCGGCCGCCTGCTGCGCTGTATAGGACAATACAAAGCGCACCTTGCGTGCGTCGAACCCAAGCAGCGCCGCCGCCGCTGCCGCCGCGCCAAATCCCCGTCCGAATGTACTGGGATGATGCCCCGTATGCCGAAAGTGCATCTCGTTTATGGCGAGCAGCGTGCGCGCACAAATGTCGTACCCAAGCACGATCGCGCGCAGCACTGCTGTTCCCGACAGCCGGTCGCGCTCGCCGATAGCAAGCGCGGCCGGCACGACGCCCGATCCCGGATGCGTGCGCGAAGGCGGATGGGTGTCGTCGGTCTCATCGGCGTGCGCCAGCATGGCATTGGCGAGCACCGCGTTCGGGATTGAAGTGACGATGCGCGTGCCTATGACTCCCGCTTCGGGTTTACCGCCCTGCGCTTTCACGTACGCTACGGCGCGCTTGCCCGGCAGCAGCCGCGAGCCGGATATCATCGCGGCGTACGTATCGACCAGGTGCACCTTGGCACGTTCTATGATCTGCGGCGGCAGCGGCTTCCTGAGCGCGCCCGCAATGTAGGCGCTCAACTCCTGCATCATTGGTGAGATTTCCGTGCGCGGCGCTTTCATAGTTCTTCCTGATTCAAACGAGATCGCAGATTAACGCGAAAAACTTTCGTGACCGCATATTTGCGGCAGCTCGGCGCTGATCGACCCGTCGAGCAATGCGTCGGCGATATCGTCAAACTGCGTCGGCTCGGCGTTCATGATTACGATGCGCGCGCCGGCGGCCTGCGCAACCGGCACGAGATGCGCCACCGGGAAAACTTTGAGGCTCGTTCCCACCGCGAGCAGCAGCTCGGCATGCTGCGCCGATTGCATCGCGCGATCGATGACTTCGGGCACCAGCGACTGGCCGAACGAAATCGTGTCGCTTTTGAGTATTCCGCCGCAGGCTTTGCACTGTGGATCCGGGTCTCCTGCGCGTACGCGGTCAAGCACTGCCTGCATGGGCCCTTTCCAGCCGCACGCGAGACAGATTGCCTGATGCAGGTTGCCGTGCACTTCGATCACGCGTTCGCGCGAGTTGCCCGCGCGCAAATGCAACCCGTCGATGTTTTGCGTAACGAGCGCATGGAGCTTGCCGCGCTGCTCGAGCGCGGCCAACGCAACATGACCTGCGTTGGGCTGTGCGCCCCACGCCGGGTGCTCGATGCGCGCGCGCCATGACGCTTTGCGAACTTCGGGATCGGCAGTGTAATAGCGGATGTCTGAAAGCTTTTCCGCCGCGGGATTGCGCGTCCATACGCCATTCGGACCGCGAAAATCCGGAATTCCCGAGTCGGTCGAAATTCCCGCGCCGGTCAGAACCACCACGCGCCGCGCCGAGTCGATCCACGCGCGCACCGATTCGATAGTGGCTTCAGAGGTCATACACCTGGGCGAATTACTCCGCTGCAACGCCGGTGACACGAATGACGGCTGCGTAGCGGTTCATTTCGGCCCGGATGAAAGCGCTGAACGCCGAAGGCGAACTGCCGACCGGATCGGCGCCTTGCCCCAACAGATTTTCCTGAACTTCTTTGGACTTGATAATTCTGACCGTTTCATCACTCAGCTTTTTCAGCACGTCCGGCGGAAGATTCTTTGGACCGACGAGCCCGTACCACGCCTGCGATTGGTAACCCGGCAATCCGGCTTCGGAAACGGTCGGTAGATCGGGCCACGCGCGATTGCGTTTGGGGCTGGTGACAGCGAGCGCCTTAAGCCTGCCCGATTTCACATGCGGTGACAGCGACAGGATGGTCGAGATCATCATGTCGACCTGACCGGCCACGAGATCAAGCAGCCCCTGATTGCCGCCTTTATAGGGAATATGCGAAAGCTCGATTTTTGCCATGTGCGCAAAAAGCGCCGTCGCAAGATGCTGTGACGAGCCGACGCCGCCCGAAGCGTAGTTCAAGCGCCGCGGGCCCGATTTGGCAAAGTTAATAAGCTCCTTTACGTTCGTGACGGGAACCGAAGGATGAACGGTCACGATCAATGGCAGAACCGCAGCGAGACTGATCGCAGTGAAGTCCTTCTCAGTGTCGTACGGCAGGTTCTTTTGCAGCAGCGGATTGATCGCGTGGCCGATTGCGACAAACAACAACGTGTGACCATCGGGTGTGGCTTTGGCAGTCAGATCAGCGGCGACAATGCCGTTGGCGCCGGGGCGGTTGTCGACTACGACCTGCTGTCCCCACGCCTGGGTCAGGTTTTGACCGACGAGCCGCGCCAGGATATCGGTCGCGCCGCCCGGGACAAATGGCACCAGGATCCGGATCGGCTTCGACGGATAATCGGCCCGCGCAAACGCCGACAGCGCGCAAAGCGTCGCGAACAGACATAGAGTACGAACATTGCGCCGGAACATTTTTGTATCGCGTCAGGCGGCCCTGGCGACATATCCGGACGGCGTTCCCAGGACGGTGGTTCGTTCCATGTGGCGGCGCTCGTTTTCGTCGAAGTCACCCAGCGCGCAATGCAGCGTGCAGCGATTGTCCCAAAGCAGGATGTCATTCGCTTTCCACTGGTGCCGGTAGACGAACTCGTGTTTGGTCGCGTGCCGGCATAGATAGTCGATCAGAGGACGGCTCTCGTCTTCGGTCATGCCGTCGAACGACTTCACTTTCTCTCCGATATACAGCGCCTTCCTTCCGGTTTCCGGATGAATTCGCACGACCGGCTGCGCGATCGGCGGATTGATGCGCTTTTGTTCTTCGGCGCGCGCAACGCCGGTCTCGGAATTCGCGATCTTGCGCGTGCCTGACAGGTGGATGCCGTGCAGGCCGGCGATCATTTTTTTCATGCCATCGGATAGCGCGTCGTATGCCGTGTACATATTCGCAAACAGCGTATCGCCGCCGACCGCGGGCACGGTGATACTGCGCAGTAACGAACCCAGCGAAGGCACGAGAGTGAATGACATGTCCGAGTGCCATTGGCGGCCGGTGTACTTCGTATCCGAAGGCGCGCCGTCCGCTTTGGGCTCGTTCGTCACCATCAAAATCTCCGGATAATCCGGATGCCGGTCGCGCGGAAGCGCGTCATGCTTATCAAGCTCTCCGAAGCGGCGGCTGAATTCGATGTGCTGCTCGCGCGTGATTTTCTGGTTGCGCCACAGCAGGATGCCGTGCTCGAGAAAAGCGCGGTACAGTTCACCGAAATCGCGCTCGCTGATGTCGCGCGTCACGTCAAAATCGCAAACTTCGGCGCCAAGGACGTACGAAAGCGGGCGCAGATTCAAAGCCATTGAATACTCCCGTTAATGCGGCTGCAAGCCAAATTCTGCACGAGCGATTCTACAACAGAGCGGACACGACACGATACGCCGATTCCAGTGAGCTCACGCGCTGCGCCTGTGAAGCCGCTCCTGCTCGCGCGGCCAATCACGCGTACAACGGTCTGCGCTATCATGTCGGAATAAACTCGCGGTGCCCTCGTTCGCCACCGAGGTCGGCACTTTTCAAATTTTCATCATTTTTAATCCGGGAGGAGTCGATGGCTCAGAAGATGAAAGGTGCGCGGCTGATCGCGCAGATGCTGAAAGCCTACGGCGTCACTCATGTATTTTTCATGGACGCGATTCTGCGGCGTGCGCTGGCCGAAATGGAGGACGTCGGCATCACGCGCATTCTCGGCCACTCGGAAAAAGCGGTTGCCTATATGGCTGACGGTTACGCGCGCGTATCGGGCCGCCCCGGCATCTGCATGGCGCAGTCGGTGGGCGCGGCGAATCTCGCGTCCGGCTTGCAGGACCCGTACCTCGGTCACTCCGCAGTGATCGCGCTGACGGGCCGGCACGTGGCGCCATTCCAGTACCGCAACGCCTATCAGGAAGTCCCACACGAGCCGCTGTATGCGGCGGTAACGAAATTCCACGGCAGAATCGACACGCTCGAACAGATCCCGCATTTGTTTCGCGCGGCGTTCCGTGAAGCAACGACCAGCACTCCGCGTCCGGTGCATCTCGATGTCGGCGGCTTCACCGGCGATGCGCTGACGCCGCTCGAGGGCACGTTCGACATCAGCGCGGATGATGCGCATACGCATTTTCCCGCGTTCCGTCCCGCACCCGATCCGGCCGCGCTCGCGCGCGCGGTCAGCGCGATCAAGGACGCCAAACGGCCGGTGATCGTCGCGGACCGCGGCGTGATTATCGCGGACGCGTCCGCGGCATTGGCACGCTTCGCCGAGCGCGTCCAGTCGCCGGTGGTCGTGACGCTCGATGCAAAGAACGCGATGCTTGAGGACCATCCTCTGTTTCGCGGCGCGGTCGGTCTTTACGGGCGCGGCTGTGCGAACCATGTCGTTGCGGAAGCGGACCTCGTCATCTACGCCGGCAGCAATACGAGCGATCATACGACTGCCAACTGGACCATGCCCAAACAAGGCACCGCCATAATCCAGATCGATATCGATCCGCTCGAGATCGGGCGCAACTATCCCGGCGCAATCGGCATCCAGTCCGACGTACGCGCTGCGCTCGAAGCGCTGGCGACATCGGCCGCTGCCGCCAAGCGCGATGCATGGCTCGCGCATACGCAGACTTTCGTCGACGCATGGCGCAAGGAGGTCGAGAACGCACGCGCCTCCGAGCAGGTGCCGATACGCCCCGAGCGCATTTGCGGCGAGCTATCCGAGCTGCTGCCGCGGGATGCAATTCTGATCGCCGACACCGGCTATGCCGCGCTATGGACCGGTACGCTCGTGTATCTGCGGCACGCGGCCCAGCGCTATTTCCGCGCTGCAGGTTCGCTCGGGTGGTCATTCCCGGCTTCGCTTGGCGCGAAGTGCGCCGCACCCGATAAACCGGTAATCTGCTTTTGCGGCGATGGCGGCTTTTATTACCATCTGCCGGAGCTCGAGACTGCGCGCCGCCGCGGCATCAAAACGGTCACGATCGTCAACAACAATCATTGCCTCTCGCAGGGACTGCGCAATCTGAACATTGCGTATGAAGGCCGCGACCAGAGCCGCAAAGGCGAATGTTTCGAATACCGCGAGACGGATTTCGCGCGCATCGCTCAGTCGTTCGACTGCTTCGGCGTCACCGTCGAGAAGCCGCAGGATTTCCGCAAGGCATTCGAGGCCGCAATGGCATCCGACCTGCCCGCCGTGATCGACGTTAAAACGGAATTCGGGGTGCAGGCGCCGCTGCCGTGGGTGCCGAGCGGATCGTGACACGTGAGAATCGCTACCAGGCTCAATTCGTTTCGGAATGCATCTCTTTCTCGACGAGGACCGCCATGCAATACCAAGTGATCTCTGCCGACTGTCATATCGACCTGACCTGGCTGCCGCCGGATTTGTTCACCAGCAACGCCTCGCAGGCGATGAAAGAGCGCATGCCCTATGTTGCCGACGGCCCCGACGGCCCGGTGTGGGTCACGAAGCGCGGCGCCAGCTTCGGGCTGATGAATGGGATGGGCTCGGCTGGGCGCAAATACGTCCCCGGCCAGATTCGTCGCTCGGACCGGATGGCCGCCGAAGGGCTCTATGACGACGGCAAGAAGGGTATCCGCCGCCTCACCGATCCCAGGTTGCGCCTCAAAGACCAGGACCGCGACGGCGTTCAGGCAGAAGTGCTCTACGGCATACTCGGGGCGGGCAATCGCCTCGGCGATCCGGAGGCGGCCATCGAAATGTACCAGATCTACAACTCCTGGCTTTCCGGATTCTGCAAGCACGCCCCCGATCGCTTCATCGGGCTCGCCTCGTTGACCCCGTTCGATCTCGATGCGGCGGTGGCCGAAGTGCGCCGCGCGGCGACACTGGGTGTGAAGGGGCTTGAATTCGCAACCTCACCCGATATGGTGCCGCTGTATGACACGAAGTGGGAGCCGCTTTGGCAAGCCGTGAACGACGTCGCGCTGCCTCTGCACTTCCACACTACCGGCGGCGGCAAAAAGGCGGCGACCAATCACTTGCCGTTGCGCGCACAACGCGCCGCCGCGGCGTGCAGTATCACCGGCTTCCAGCTCACAACCGCGCAATTCCTGATGGCGATGATCTTCGGCGGCGTGCTCGAACGTTACCCCAATATCCGAATCGTCCTCGGAGAGAGCGGCATCGGCTGGATTCCGTACATCCTGATGCGCATGGATTACGAGTACGAAGATCAGTTTCACAACGATCTTGCGTTGAATATGAAACCCAGCGACTATTGGAAACGTCAGTGCCGTGCCACCTTTCAGGTTGACGAAGTCGGCGTCGCGCTGCTCGAGGTGATGGGCGAGGAGACGGTAATGTGGGGCTCCGACTTTCCTCACCCCGATGGCGTATGGCCCGATTCGCAGGACTACATCAGCAAGCAATTCGGCCACCTGCCCAAACGCATTCGGGAAAAGATCGTCTGCGAGAACGCCAGGGAGTTCTATGGGCTCGAGAATTCGTGAGCGCAGATGAACGAGCCTGGCAGCCTGTACAAAGTAACGGGCCGGCCCTCTGGACGCGATTCGTTGGGCCTTGTGTCGTTCTGGTTATCCACCTGAAAGGGAGAAAACATTAAAGCACTACGTATCACCTGTGCGCTTGCCGTTCCCTGCACTTTGTGCTCGAAGGCAATCGGTTTTATTTTTATTGCGTTGATGTTTTGCGCAGGTGCTAATGCGGCCGCGTACCCCGATCGGCCCGTCAGGCTCGTGGTGCCGGTCGCGCCCGGCGGCGCGGTCGACGTGGTTGGCCGCATCGTCGGCCAGAAGCTATCCACACTGCTCGGACAGAACTTCGTGATCGACAATCGCGCCGGCGCAAACTACATCATCGGCACCGAGCTCGTCGCGCGCTCGGTGCCCGACGGTTACACGCTGCTGGTCACGGCAGGCGCGCACACCATCAATCCCGCGGTTTACCGCAAGCTTCCCTACGACACGCTGCGCGATTTCGCGCCGATCAGCCATATCGCCAATTCGGGCGGGCTCGTGATCGTCGTGCATCCGTCGTTTGCGGCGCGCTCGCTGCAGGAGCTCATCGATATGGCGCGTGCGAGCCCCGGCAAGATCATCTACGGCTCGGCCGGATTCGGCAATCTCACCCACCTGGCCGGCGAGCTGTTTCAGGTAATGGCTGGCATCAAGCTCACACACGTGCCATACAAGAGCGCGGGGCCTGCGGTCAACGATCTGCTGGGAGGGCAAATACCGCTCATGTTCGGACCGAGCCCGGTGGTGGTGTCGATGGTGCAGGCGGGACGCTTGCGACCGCTCGCGTATACGGGGCTCAAGCGCTCGGCGCAACTCCCCGATGTTCCCACCGTCGATGAGCTCGGAATCAAAGGATATGAAGCGACCGGCTGGTACGGTCTCTATGGTCCGCGTGGAACACCCAAGGCCATCGTAGATAATCTGAGCACGGCGGTGCGCCAGTTCGTGCAGATGCCGGACACGCGCGAGCGCTTCGCCGCGCTCAACTTGGAGCCCGTCGGCAGCTCGCCCGAGGAGTTCGCGCAGTTTCTGAAGCTGGATTTGCAGAAGTACGCCGAGATCGCGAAGAAGGCCGGCATTCAGCCGCAGTAACTACGGAGTTGGACAGAGGAATCGCAGTGCGTTCTGGATGCAACCGATGAAATCGGCACATGGCGGATTTATTTTTTTCATGCGCCTGGCGCGGATTTCTTCGCGTCGCCGCTAATCGCCGATCAAGCCCGCCTCTTTCACGACCTTCGCCCACTTCGCCGTTTCGGCCTTGACGTGCACCAGAAACTGCTCGGGTGTCGAGGGCGTGACGTCGATGCCCTGCTCGCTCATGCGTTGCTGCAGATCCGGTGAGCTCAAAACCTTGACGAGACCCGCATTGAATTTCGCGAGGACGGGTTTCGTCAGTCCGGCGGGCGCGCAGATTCCGTACCACGAAGAAACGTCGTAGCCGGGCACGCCCGCTTCAGCGAAAGTGGGAACGTCGGGCGCGCGCGGATTGCGTTTGCCGCTCGTGACGCCGATGCCTCTGACCCGTCCCGACTTGATTGCCGCTAATGGTCCGCCCGGCAAATTGCCGACGCTCGCAGGCATTTGACCGCCCATGACATCGGCGAGGGCCGGCGCGGCACCCTTGTACGGCACGTGCACGATATCGATTCCGGTCATCGACTTGAGCAGCTCGATCGACAGGTGCGGCGATGCACCGACGCCGGAAGAACCATAGCTCAACTTGCCGGGGTTCGCCCGCGCGTACGCAACGAATTCACCGACATTTTTCATCGGTTGCGAAGGATGCACGACGAGCACGTTGGGAGTCGATCCAATCATCGAGATGAATGCAAAGTCCCTGATGTGATCGTATGGCAGCTTGATCCGCGCCGGTGTAATGGCATGCGACCCGATCGTGCAGAGCATGACGGTGTAGCCGTCGGGCGCTGCTTTCGCCGTTATTTCCGTGCCGAGGGCGCCGCCCGCGCCGGGGCGGTTGTCGACCAGCACGGTCGTGTTCCACAGTTCAGAAAGCGCAGCGGCAACGTAACGCGACGCGAGATCGGTCCCGCCGCCCGGCGCATATCCCACCACCAGCCGTATGGGTTTGCTGGGAAACGTCTGCGCGTGCGTCTGCGCATACGCGAGTGCACTCGAGCCGAGCGCGAGTGCGATGATCATTTCATTGCGCAAACTTTTCATGCTTGGCGTCTCTCGTGATTTGCAGCGCTTGTGCCACACCGCGGCCCGGCTATTCTAATCACCGACGCCCGGTCTGCGCTATGATGTCGGAAAAAGCGACTCGCATCATACGCTCAGATCTTCAAGGGAGAGAAAAAAATGAAAATCCGCAAAGTCACGTGCTGGGTGCTGCGTATTCCTTTCACGTTTCCGCTCGTGAACGAGCAGCAGCACGCGCTCGCCAACTTCATCGAGATCGAAACCGATGACGGCTTGAAAGGCCACGCGCTATCGACTTATCCGCTCAAGTACGGCATCCGCGACTTCATCAATCGCGAAGCCGCGCCTGCGATCGAGGGGATGGATGCGCTGCGCGCCGAGGAAATTCGCACCAAGCTTTTCTGGGCCACGGCGCGCAAGCACTTCATGGGCGCGTGGAACTGCGCGGCGAGCCTGATCGATATCGCGTTATGGGACATCAAGGGCAAAGCGGCGCAGCAGCCGATCTGGAAACTGCTGGGCGGCGCGCACAGCCAGCTTCCGGCCTACATCACATTCGGGCTGCCACGTTACAGCATCGATGAACTGATCGAAGTCGCGCGCATGTTGATCAAGGACGGCCAGACCAGCCTCAAGATGGTGGTCGCCGCAGGCGCGCACGAGCACGACGAAATTCTCGGCCAGCCATCCGACGCAAGCATCGTCGAGGACGCGAAACGCGTACACGCATTGCGCAAGGCAGTGGGTCCAGATATCGAGCTTATGATGGACGCAAACAAAGGCGCAACTTATACGCAGGCGCTGCGTCTTGCGAAGCTGTGCGAGCCTTGCAACCTGGTATGGTTCGAAGACCCGGTGCTCCAGGGGGACCCACGCCTGATGGCGCGCCTGCGCACGCAGACGACGATCCCGATCGCCGCGGGCAGCACTGCGACTTCGGACCTCTCGTTCCTGCGTGAATATCTGGTGCGCGAGGCGGTCGATTATCTGCAGCCCAACGTGCGCGACATCGGCGGCTATACGCAAGGATTGAAAGCGGCGGGGATCGCGCAGGCTTTCAACATTCCGCTCGCGATGGGCGGCAACTACCCGCACCTGAATATGCACCTGCACGGCGGCGTGCCCAACGGCGGGCGCGTCGAGTTTCACTGGCAGGGCTGGAAATGCGTCGAAGCGCTGTTCGATAACGCGCCCGGACCGGTGAAAGGAACGCTCACGCTGCCCACGGCGCCCGGGCTCGGTTTCACGCCGAAAGCCGGAATTCTCGATCTCGTGGTGGACTAAGAGCGCCTAACATAATGAAACGCGCGATGCGCTGTCACGATTTTGGCTCAGAACGCGAAGCAAGACACGCGGCTTAGTCATTCTAAGCAAGTGGCTTGCGACAAAGTGCTGGGCCAAAACTCGTGCCAGCCCTAAAGGGTTGCACACGTGTTTCATTATGTTAGGCGCTCTAAGTGAACTGATGCGCGGATCCCGGATCGGCGCCCGGTTGAACGCTGCTGCCGACGACTCGGTT
>DASYSI010000425.1:0-8238 GCA_036003485.1 Burkholderiales bacterium
AACCGGAGCAGTCGTAATAAACGCGGTGACCTCCAAGGAAGGCGTCGATCCCCGCAACCAGTTGACAACCGTTGCGGTCGCCGCGAGCGCGCCGACGATCTTCGCTGCGAACCGCGCGATCACCGCCAACAATCTGATGGATTACTTGCGCAGCATGAAAGATGGGCATTTCACCTATTCGACTGCTGGCATCGGTACCGCAGAACATCTGACGTCGGAATACATATTCAAGGCGATACCGGGGCTCGCTGCTACGCATGTGCCCTATCCGGGTGGTGGCGCGGCTGTTACCGCCGTCCTCGGCCAGCAGGTGGATCTCGTGACGACGCCCGTGCCAAGTGCCATGTCTTTTATAAAGGATGGCAGGTTGCGCGCCCTTGCCGTGGCGAGCCACAAGCGCATCTCATCCCTGCCCGAGGTCCCTACGCTTGCGGAAGCGGGTTTCGCCGATTTTGAAAACATGACTTGGATTGCGTTCTTTGCGCCAGCCAAGGTGCCTGCCTCGGTCGTTTCTTTGCTAAATACCGAAATCAATAACGTCTTGCTTAAACCGAATGTCCGGGAACGTCTCGCCCTCCTCGGCTTTGATACGCGTAGCGGCTCGCACGCGGAAGCTGCTGCCTACGTCAAAAATGAAGTGGCAAAATGGGAGCGCATAGTCAAGACGACGGGCTTCGTACACAATTAACGCGCGCCGATAGCGCAACACTCGGAGTGCTTTGCCTGCTCGCGGGGCTAAAGTACACAGATTGAGTCTATATCTTGGATGCTCTTGGATGTCTGTAAATCTATCGCTGGCGGAGAGAGTGGGATTCGAACCCACGATAGGGTTTTGCCCTATACGCCCTTAGCAGGGGCGCGCCTTCGGCCACTCGGCCACCTCTCCGTGATTTGTTTTCTCACGCGACCGGCGTATCAATCCGGACGGTGCCTAGGATATCACAGCGGTTGCTTCACGACGCTTGTTCCAGTCCGAATGCCTTGTGCAGTACGCGCACAGCCAATTCCATATACTTTTCGTCGATCACGATTGAGATCTTGATCTCGGAGGTCGAAATCATCTGGATATTGATGCCTTCTTCCGCGAGCGTGCGGAATGCTGTGCTCGCGATGCCGGCGTGCGAACGCATGCCGACGCCGACGACGGACACCTTCGCAATCTTGTCGCCACCCTGTACTTCGCGCGCCTTGATGTGCGCGGCGACCGGCTTCAGAATTTCGAGCGCCCGGTGATAATCGTTGCGGTGAACGGTGAACGAGAAATCGGTGAGCCCATCGTGCCCGACATTCTGCACGATCATATCGACATCGATATTGGCATCGCCAATCGGCCCGAGAATCTGGTACGCAATGCCCGGACGGTCGGGCACTCCGAGTATCGTGATTTTGGCTTCGTCGCGGTTAAACGCGATGCCTGAAATTGTTGCCTGCTCCATTTTCGTGTCTTCCTCATACGTAATCAGCGTGCCCTCGCCTTCCTCCTCGAAGCTCGACAGCACGCGCAATTTGACCCGGAATTTTCCCGCAAACTCGACCGAACGGATCTGCAACACCTTGGTGCCAAGGCTCGCCATTTCCAGCATTTCCTCAAACGTAACGGTAGTTAACCGACGCGCTTCGGGCACGATACGCGGATCGGTGGTGTAAACACCGTCGACATCGGTATAAATCTGACATTCGTCGGCTTTAAGCGCCGCGGCTAGGGCCACCCCGGTGGTGTCCGAGCCGCCCCGTCCAAGCGTAGTGATGCTGCCGGCACCGTCGATGCCCTGGAAGCCGGCGACGACGACGACATAGCCCTCCTTCAAATCCCCGCGCAGCTTGCTTTCGTCGATGCTGACGATGCGCGCACGGTTATGCGCGCTGTCGGTCAGGATTTTGACCTGGGCACCGGTATAGCTGCGTGCTTTCAGCCCCAGATCCAACAACGCCATCGATAGCAGCGCAATCGTGACCTGCTCTCCCGTCGATACGATCACATCGAGCTCGCGCGCATTGGGCTGCGTCTGAATTTCCTTGGCGAGGGCGATCAAACGATTGGTCTCGCCGCTCATCGCGGACACCACTACCACCAGTTGATGGCCCGCACGATTCCAGCGCGCGATCCTACGGGCAACGTTCTTGATGCGTTCGGGACTGCTGACTGATGTGCCGCCGTATTTTTGAACGATTAAAGACATGCGCTTACACGGGCAACCAAAAAACGTTGAATTTTATCGTATTTCGGATGAAAAAACGAGGTTCGGCTCCGGCCTGCGCGCTGTCTGTGACAGTTTGTAACAGCACGGAAACTTAATGGCAGTTTTTATGTCAACTGAATATCTGATTTCTCGAGGACACTGCAATGAGACTTGCCGGCAAGACTTTCAAGCCCCGCCACCTACGTCAGCGCCTCGGACTCAACCAGCAGGAATTCTGGTCTGCAGTCGGCGTCACCCAAAGCGGCGGTTCGCGTTACGAGACCGGGCGCAGCATGCCGAAACCGGTACGCGAGCTGGTGCGTCTGGTGCACATCGAAGGCATCGACGTAGCGCGCGCACGCGGTGAACATTTCGTGATCGCCGACCATTTGCGCAGCACCAACCCGACACTATATCAACGCATCAGGCACGAAGCCCGTTCCAAGACCAGCCGCGGCACGCGCTGAATCTGGCGGGCCGCCGGCGCTGTGCAGCGCGATGCTATACTTCGCGCTTTTCCGCGCCAGCGCTGCCTTCTGATGCGCATTACCCGCAGGCTCGAATTCGACGCCGGTCACCGGATTCCCAATCACAACAGCGAGTGCCGGCATCTGCACGGCCACCGCTATGCGATCGAAGTCACTGTCAGCGGCGACATGGTCACCGTCGATGGCGACGCCGAACAAGGCATGGTCACCGATTTTGCCAGCGTCAAATCACTGATGCAGCAACACGTCGTTGCCTCGTGGGACCACGCGTTTCTTGCTTACGCCAAAGACGAAGTCATCGTCGATTTTCTGCGCTCGATCCCCGGCCACCGCACGATCGTGTTCGATGCGCCGCCGACTGCTGAACATTTAGCGCTCGCCGCGTTTCGCATACTCGAGCGCGCGTTTGCCGGCGCCTACGGCGAGCGCATACGTATCGAACGAGTCAGAATTTACGAAACACCGAATTGCTGGGCGGATGCGGTGCGCGGAGAAAATCAGGATTGGCGGAAGGTGTGAGATTCGAACTCACGAGGGCCTTGCAGCCCTGCCGGTTTTCAAGACCGGTGCATTCAACCGCTCTGCCAACCTTCCAAACGCAGCAAGTTTGCGTTCATCATTAATAATACCAGCTATTATCAACCGCTTGCGAAAAGGAGCGCTGTGAGGACATCACTTTAGCAATTGAAACTTTATGCCGCTTTGGGTAGTCTTACGCACGAGCCGGAACTCCGGCCTTACGAGGAGCTAAAAACTATGCAACCCGAACTGCAGTCCAGCCAGAATTCTTATCAGACGCCGGTTGCGGTAAACGAAGTCGCGTCGCAGCAGCAGCGCGTACTGCGTAACACTTACCTGCTGCTCGCGCTGTCGCTGATCCCTACGGGAATCGGCGCGTTGCTTGGTATCAACATGAACTTCGGCTTCATGCGTGCGAGTCCGATCGTGTCGTCGCTCGTGTTGCTCGCTGTCATTTACGGCATGTTTTTTGCGATCGAGAAAAATCGCGACAGCGGACTGGGTGTGGCGTTGCTGCTGGGACTGACGTTCTTTCTCGGCATCATCCTGGGACCGCTACTCCAGGTTGCGCTCGGTCTGCGTAACGGAGGACAGCTGATTGCGCTTGCCGCCGGCGGCACTGCGACCGTGTTCTTCGCGATGGCCGGTATCGCCACCGTCACCCGCAAGGACTTCGGTTTCATGGGTAACTTCCTGGCAGTGGGCGGTATCGTCCTTATGCTGGCCGTCGTCGCCAATATTTTCTTCGCGAGTCCTGCTCTGTATTTGACGATCTGCGCGGTATTCGTATTATTCAGTTCCATCCTGATCCTGTGGCAGGTCAGCCAGATCGTGCACGGCGGCGAAACGAACTACGTCTCCGCCACCCTGACGCTTTACATGAGTATCTACAACCTGTTTACGAGCCTGCTGCAGCTGCTGATGGCCTTTACCGGAAATCGCGACTGACGGCGATCTTGCTTCACTAAGCAAAAAGGGCATCTGCGGATGCCCTTTTTTATTGGCGGTCGAATACCGCGATGGATTCGACGTGCGAGGTATGTGGAAACATGTTGATCACGCCCGCCGCCGACAGCACATATCCTTTGACGTGCACCAGCACGCCGGCGTCGCGTGCAAGCGTCGCGGAGTTACACGATACGTAGACGATACGGCGCGGCGCGTCGTCCGATAGCGCCTTCACGAGCGCCACCGCCCCGTCGCGCGGGGGGTCGATCAGCATGCGATCGAAGCGGCCCTGCTGCTCCAGGTTGTCGGCGTCAAGCTTGAACAAATCAGTCTGCACGAACCGGGTCGAAGCGCTGAGGCCGTTGCCCTCGGCGTTCGACTGGGCGCGCATGACCAGACTGCGGCTGCCTTCGTAACCGACCACGGCCGCGCCGCTACGCGCAATCGCGAGCGTGAAGTTGCCGAGGCCACAAAACATGTCCGCAATGCGCTCGCCTGACCGCGGATCAAGCAATGCCAGGGCGCGCCGCACCAACACTGCGTTGACATTATGGTTCACCTGCGTGAACTCGGCCGGCGAAAAACCGATCTTCAGCGCAAACTCCGGCAGGGAGTAAAAAAGCACGCCTGAATGCGCTGGGTAAAACGGCTTGACCGAATCCACGCCTCGCGGCTGCAAAAAAAACTGTACGTGATACCGATCGGCGAACGCCCGCAACAGCTGTTCGTCGTCCGCGTCGATCGGCTGAAGGATACGCAGTATCAGCGCGTCGGTGCCGTCGCCGATCGCGAGCTCAACCTGCGGCAGGCGATCCGGTATCGATAGTCTGTTGATCAGGTCGCGCAGCGGCAGCAGCAGCGCCGCGATGCGCGGCGGCACAACCTCGCAGGTGGTCATGTCGGTCACGTGACTGCTGCGCTTTTCTCGAAAGCCGACCAGCGCTCCTCCCTTCTTCATTACGTATCGCGCTGAAAAACGTGCGCGATAGCGGTAGCCCCACGATTCACCGTAGATTGCCGGCAGGATGACTTCAGGGAAAGTCTTACCGATATGTCTAAGATTTTCTTCGAGCACGCGCTGCTTCGAGGCAACCTGCGCGCGCGCATCCAAGTGCTGCAGACTGCAGCCTCCGCACGCCACAAAATGCCGGCAACGCGGTGTGGTTCGTGTCGCCGCAGGCTCGATTACCTGCTGCACATGTGCCAGCTCGAAGCGAGGTTTCCTCAGATACGGTGAATAGGTAACGAGCTCGCCCGGCAGCGCGCCTTGAATAAAGATTACCTTGCCCTCGGCGTGCGCGACGCCGCGGCCTTCCTGGTCGAGCGACTCAACTTGGATCGCGTTCAACAAAACGATAAGTGTCTGATCAAACCGGCCAGAGCTGCAGAAACTCGCGCCAGTGCGGGTCGGGCGATTTCTCGAGGACCGCGCGCGCGAGGCTGATTTCCTGCTGATACGCCTCCGGCGTCAACGCGCCGCGCAGCAACTGAAAACGCAGATACACGAGATAAGTATTGGCAACGTCGGCTTCGCAGTAGCTGCGAATCAGCGCGATCTTGCCGTCCTGCCACGCCTGCCACACTTGCGAACCGTCGAGCCCGATCTTGCCGGGAAAGCCGAGCACCTGGGCGAATTCATCGAGCGGCACCGCGCCGCGCGGCTGATACATCGCCAGCAGATCCATCAGGTCCAGGTGGCGTGCGTGGTAACGGCTGATGTAATTGTTCCATTTGAAATCGCGGTCGTCCTCTCCCTGATCCCAATACCGTGTTGCGCGCGCGCCGTGCAGCATGCCGCGATAATGCAGAACCGGGAGATCGAAACCGCTGCCGTTCCACGATACGATTTGCGGCGTGTATTTCTCGACGCCGTCGAAAAAGCGCTGGATTAATGCGCCTTCGTCGTCATCCGGCTCACCGAGAGACCAAACGCGAAAGCTGTCGCGCTCGCGCAGCGCGCATGAAATGGCGATAACACGATGCAGATGAAGCTGGAGAAAATCATTACTGGTAGTCTGGCGGCGGCGCTGGAACGCCATCGCCGCGACCTGCTCGTCACTCACGAGGGCATCGATGCCGTGGATCCTGCGTAGCCCCGCGATATCGGGAATGGTCTCGATATCAAAAACGAGAACCGGTGTCAAAAACATCTCGCGCTAGCGAGCACAGCGATCACTTGCGCGTCCATGCGCCCGCATTGTTCTGGTAATACCAGCCGCCTTGCGCCTTATCGATCCAGCGCTGCGCAAAGGTATTCCGAATCTCGTTCTCCCACTCTGGTTTGCCGTTGGCGCGCGCGATTTCACGGTAAAGCGCGGCGCGGTCCTGATTCTCTGCAGCCACCAGCGCATTGACCTGCGGGCGCTGCGCGAGCGACACTGCGTTCGCATCGCGCAGTGCGACAAAACCGTCGCGCGTAAGGCCGACCGCACCGTTACCGAACAGGGGAGCGAGCTCGGCATGGCGCTGCTGCATGCTCGCTTGCAAAGCGGCAATCGCCGGAGTATTGACTTCCAGGTTCGCCTGCGCCGATGCGCTTCCTGCGGCCACCAGCAGCACCAGCAGCAGCGGACTGCAGCGCATAAACTTCTTGATGTTCATACGAACTCCTTATTTTGCCGGCGGCACGGCGGATTTCTCTGGATTCTTGAGTTGCCATACTTCGTCGATGATCTTGTCCGCGGCCTTCTCGGCCGCCGCGGCGGGGAAATAAATATTGATCGTCACGCACCCCTCGATCAACAGCACTGAGGCAAGCGCAATACGTGCGGCCAGACTTCGCATAGCTATTCCTCGCTTATCTCACGATCGGAGTTACATTGTCCTGCGTCACGCGCTTCAAGCGTTCGATCAACTCGTGCCAACCGACGTTGCGATTGTAGCCCAACACTCTGATCGCCGGAATGCCGCCGCCCTTCACGATCACATAACCCTGCGGCACGTCCTCGATCCCGCCCATCAGACACACGCCATTCTCGAGCTTGCAACTCAAGCCGAGCGCCGAGTAGCCAAATTCTTTGAAAAATCGCAGAAAGCTGCGCTCAATCGCAGCGCCCGCGCCTGCACCTCCCAACGCCGATATATTCTGCACCGCGGCCTGGCTGATGCGCCGTGGATATTCACCCTCGCTGCTCTCGACACGTGCGTCAAAACGCACCGGCGACCAGCTGACGAGCTCGAGTGCCTTCACCGTCGCGTCGAGGCGACCGGTGATATTGCCGAATGAAAAAGTGCGCGTCAGCAAATCCAGGTCGAGGCTGCGCATCTCGACATCCGCCGCCAGCCGCGGCACCCTGCCGAACGGCGTCTCGAGCACGAGATTCTGCGCCACGATCGCGCCATCGAATACCTTGAACAATAACGCGCCGTCGACCTTGAGCGTTGACTGCTGATAGCTCACCGCCGGAATCACCGCAGCCAGCGTGCCATGCATGACCGGCAGTCCGAGCGCAGTGGTGAACTGCTCCATCGAGACCGGCGTGACATCGCCTTTGAACCGCCAACGCCATCCCTCACCTTCGCCGCTGGTCGCAAAATCGGACACCGTGATGCGGCCGTCGAGTACCGGAATCTGCACTTCGCGCGTGCGCACGCGGATGCCGCGCATCTCGAGCGGCAGATCGAAAGCGCCGAACGGCACATGCAGCACTTCGCCGCCTTTGACACGCAGCTGCGCTGAAGCCGGGTCATCGCCGCGCCACGGCAGAATGCCATCGACGCCAAAGACCGCAAAGCGACGTCCCTTGTCCTCGAACGCGACGCCCTTGAGCCCGAGATCAATTGCGGTGAACCTGCCATCACGCACCTCGACGGCGACGTCCGCACGGCCTTCAGTGCGTAAATCACCGAGCACAGTTCCCTGCAGTATCGGCTTCAGCAGCTTTTCATAGAGTGCCGTGATTTCGAGATTGGCGGTTTTGGCGCTTGCCGCCGCGAGTTGTCCGTTCGCGCGATCGAACGTTGCGCTGAATTCCAAATTGCCGATTCCCGCCAGCGCGAGCGTGCCGCGCTCGACCGTCAAGCGCTTCGCATCCCACGCGCCCGCAGCGTCAAGCACGTGGCCGCTGCCGCTCAAAAACAGAGGCTGCCAGAACACGTCGCCG